>CAYRFY010000201.1:0-9892 GCA_964423635.1 uncultured Armatimonadia bacterium
CGGGTGCGGGGGCTCCATGCACCTGTTCAGCCCGGAGCTGACCTTTCTGGGTGGCAATGGCATCGTCGGCGGGCAGATCCCCATCGCCCTCGGCCCGGCCTTCGCCGCGAAGTACCGCGGCACCCGGGACATCTCGGTGGCCTTCTTCGGCGACGGCGCCGCCAATCAGGGCGTGCTTTACGAGACGATGAACCTGGCCGCCGCCTGGAAGCTCCCGTTGTTGCTGGTGTGTGAGAATAACCTCTACGCCAATGCCACGCCCATCGGGATCTCGGTGGCCGCCGCGGACCTGGCCCCCAGGGCCGAGGGGTTTGGCATGCCGGGGCACATCGTGGACGGGCAGGATGTGCTGGCGGTGCACGCGGTGGCGAGCCTCGCCGCCGACCGCGCCCGCGCCGGAGAGGGGCCCACCTTCATCGAGGCCAAGACCTATCGTTTCGAGGGGCATTGTGGCCACGCAAGCCACCAGAACCAGGAGGAGTGCGCCCAGTGGAAAGAGCGCGATCCGATCGCCCTCTTCGAGCGGCGCCTGGTGGCCGAGGGGATCACGAAGGAGCAGGAGCTGGAGAGCATCCGTGCCGGGGTACAACAGGAGATCGAGCAGGCCATACAGTACGCCAAGACCAGCCCCTTCCCCGAGCCGCAATTGGTGGATGAGCTGCTGGTGTAGAAGCCCGGCCGAAAAGGCCTCCTTGGCCGCGAGTGTCATTCTGAGAGCGCCCGCTCCCGAAGGGAGCAGCTCGAAGAATCTCCTGGAATACGGCGAGATCCTTCGCTATCTCGCTGCGCGAGATGGACGCTCAGGATGGCAATTCCACGGTAGAACCGGCTCTTCGGCCCCGCCTATAGATGTCTACATGGGCGCATTTCTTGACGTTTGAGGCAAGTTCCGGGGCCGCAACCAAGCCGTTGGCCACCCCGTAGGTCGGGCTTTCCAGCCCGACTCGGCGGTCCCGCCCTGCGGGATCGCCGCCTGGCCGTGGCACCGACCGAAGGCGAATCTCCGTGCCGTGCTCGTCGGTTTGAGGCGGAGCTTCGCTAGATGCCCGGCCGAAAAGGCCTCCTTGGCCGCGAGTGTCATTCTGAGAGCGCCCGCTCCCGAAGGGAGCAGCTCGAAGAATCTCCTGGAATACGGCGAGATCCTTCGCTATCTCGCTGCGCGAGATGGACGCTCAGGATGACATCTCATCAGCAGGCCCGGCTTCTCGGGCTAGCATCTATCGCGGCCTCTGACGGCCCCGCTGCTCGCCCCCCGGTCTTGCCGCCGGGGGCTTGCACGTTCTGTGCGTGACTCACGGGGTGCTACCGGCCATTCGTCCCCTGCGCGCCGATGTGCGCCTGAAGTAGCTTTACCGTCTCGCAAGAGCCGCTGCTCCGGGCCAGTTGCAGCGCAGTCACCTCGTGCTTGGCCGCGGACAGAGGGTCGGCGCCCGCCTCAAGCAGCAGGGCGCAGATCGCCACATCTCCGCGGCCCGCGGCGATGTGCAACGGCTCGATGTAGGCCCCGACAGAGGGCAGGCACGGATCGGCCCCGGCCGCCAGAAGCAACTGCACCAGCTCCGCATTGCCGGTCTCCGCCGCGGCGCATAGCGGCGTAGTGGCCCGGTGGGTGGCGGGCTCGCGGTAGACGAGGGCGTCCACATCGGCCCCCCGGGCCAGAAACGACGAGACCGCCGCCGGGTCGCCCGCCTCCACCGCCCGCACCAGGCCGATCGAGAGGTCCGGCTCCTCACGATCGGGCTCCGGACCCCTGAGGGCCTCGGGCGCATTGGCCGGCGGGCTATCCGCCGGTCTCCCCGCGGTCACGGACTGTCCCGTCTGGGCCGCCTCACGCTCCCTGGGAGCTCTGCAGCCGCCGACGGCCAGGATGGTGGCGAGCGCCGCCACCCCTAGCGCGACGCCCGCCGAGAACCGACGACCTCCGGAAGTCCGGGTTGAGCAGATCACAGGAACGGACCTTTCTGCAGGTAGCGTTGCCTGGCAATGTTGTCCGGGGCCGACTACTGCCGCGGGACAGAGCCGACAACGGCACGCGGTCACACCGCCAGCGCCACCAGGACGGTGGCCAAAAGCAGCGCCGCCCGCGTGGTGCGGCGTCTCGCTGCGCGCCCGTGGAGGACCACTCCCAGGAGCCACAGACCGCAGAATGCCGTCTTCGCCGTCGCCACGGCCGTGGGCGACGCTCCCGCCTCAAACCGGAAGGGGGCATCCGTGACGGCCGATACCATCTGGATGTCCTCGGTCATGTGCTCCGGCCGGATGAAGGTGCTCAGTCGGGTGAGATAGTACGAGCCCGAGACGTTCAGGCCCAGCGGCTCGGCAACCCTGCCGAGCTGCTCTGCAGACAGCGCCCCCGCGTATTCCACGGCCAGGCTTCTCGGACCCAGAGCGCTCACCGTGCCGCGAAGCTGACTCTCATAGTAGTCCTCGAAGCTCTCGGTCCTCGAGTTGAACGGGCGCGACGCCTCTACCTGCCCCGTGGTGTAGTTGGTGCTCCGGACCCGGTGTGGCGCGATGACGTACAGATGCACGCCCACTTGCTCCCGGGTGCTGACCGCCGAGATATGCATGGGGAAGACGGGAGCCTCGGTGGCGAAGGTGATCCGAACCGGCCCCATGCGTCGCCGCGGAGCCCCGGGTTCCGGCGGCGCGGTGCCCCCCGCGGCGGCCTCCCTTACCTTCAGCGCCACGAAGAACCAGTCCTTCTCCGTGTACCTGTGAATCACCGGCTCGGCGGCGGAGGGCACCTCGTAGCCGTTGTCCCCCAGCCACCGGGCCAGCTCTGCCGAGTCGTCGGCCGAAAGCACACTGACCTCGTAACCTCCCACGCTGAACTGGTCCCACAGGCTCACGGCCTCCCGCGTCCCGCCGCCTCCCTCGCTCCCGGCACATCCCGCCACCATGCACCCCCCGCCGCCGCTCTCCCACACGTACCCCCGAGGTGCCGTACTCCGCGCAAGCTCGTCGAAGACCTCCTCCGCGCCCTCCACCACGTCCTGCCGCTCCACCCTGGTCGGGGTCGGAATGACCCAGGCGAAGTCTCCGGGCTCGCCCTCATAGCGGGTCTGGAGAAGAAGCGTCTCGCGCTCGTCAAGATACACCAGCACGGCCCGCTGGTCGGCCGAGGCCGCCGTGCTGCCGCTTTGCAACTCCTGGAAAAAGTAGCCGCCGTCCGCGCCGCACCTCATTGCGAGTATGATCAGCGTGAGCAACACCGTTCGCAGGGTCATGCGGAGCCCTCCATTCGCCATCGGTATCCCCTCGCTCTCACAGATGGACTCCACGCCGGTGCACGAAGTTCCCCGGGCGGGGCCCGACTACCTCGCAGGCCGCGATGTGTGAGACAAAAACAAAATGAATTACTCTGGCCCTTGACTAGAGACAAGTGAGATGATACATTATCCCCGCGAGCTCGCGGTCGCGCCGTGATCGGAGGTGGTACAGGTGGATGCCAAGATGCGTTTCAAGCCGGCAGTCCCCGGGCTATCGGCCACGACTGTGGCCGGTGCCGACCTCAGACGAGATGCGGGCGCGGGCACCCCCCGCGCTGTTGAGCACACAGGGCAGGCTGTCGAGGCGGTGCGCGATCTCCTGCGCGCTGGGCGCGAAGCCCAGACCGCGCGGGTCTCCGCTAATGTGATCGGAGAGTAGGTACTCGGTGCGCGGGGTGTCCGCGAGCGCCCCGCGCGCTGGGGGGGGGGCAATGTGGCGAGGGGTGGGTTCTCTGTGGTGAAACTGCGACAAGTCATTCTCTGGGCCAGGGCCTCAAAGCCGACTCGAGGGGAGTTCGATCGGCGGGTGGTCCCCCTGCTGGCACCCCTGGGACAGGAACCCGCCCGGGAACTGACCGACACACTCTGGGCGCTGCTGGCGGTCGGGGACACGGGCGATCACCCCGGTGCGGCGACCCTCGGCCGAGTGACGCGGGTGATCGACGTCGGCGACGCCCTCGAGCTCTGGCTGGACGATCGCCTGGCGGTCTTCTTGTCCGCGGGCACCTGTGGCGACGTTCAGACCGGCGATCGCGTGGCATACTGGGAGCCCGTGGGCTCTCCGGGCAAGTACCAACTCAGGTGCTACGGCCCCGACCTCTCGGGCTGTGTGCCGGCGACGCTGAAGCGGGTGCTGGCGGGCGGGGAGGGCCAGGTGATCGTCGAGGTGGAGGTTCAGACCTACCTGGGCGGCGGCAATGTGCTGGCCATCGCCGCCGCCGATGTGGCCACCGCTCTGCTCACCGGCGAGCTCGAGGCCGGCGGGGCCGTCCTCGCCGTCCTCGGTGAACCCACCATCGCCTACCTGGGAAAGACGCCGGTGCCCGTTCCCGAGCGTGGCATCCCCTCCGTTCCGGACACCGAAGGCGGTGTGTCCTGATGGAGAGAGCACTGGCCTCGGTGACCTTCGGGCTCGAGAGCGAGTTCCCGATCGCCGGCATTCCGCCGAACTCCGAGTTGCAGCAGGCCTTCCGCCGGCGCCTCGCGCCCTGGGCGCCATCGGCCACGCGCACCACCCTTTCCGATGGTGTTGTCCTCGATTTCCAGGGTCCCGGCCTGCTCGAACTCCGGACCCCCGTAGAGTCCTCTCCCTTTGCTCTGGCCGCCCGGGTACTGGAAATGCGCCGGGCCGTGGCTCCGGCCCTCCGCGATCTGAGGCTGGATATCATCGCCGGCGGGATTCACCTGGCCCCGGGCCGTGTCGCCGGGTCCGGCTGCCATCTGCACCTGGGTTTTCTGCGCTCCCCGCCCCCCGAACAGACGCTCTCCAACCCCGGAGCGGCCGTGGCCCTGGCCGCGCTTCGGGCGCTTATCGATCCCTTGCTGGGTATCGGGTCGCCCCTGGGCTTCTGGCTCGTTCGCACTCCCCTGCCGGCCCAGCAGGGCGCCGGTCTCTCACTGGTCCAGACCGGCCGCGGACGCAGTGTTGGCGACACCGTTACACTCCACGTGAACCACTTCGAGGCCGGCTACGCCTTGAGCCCTGACGCCATCGCTCTGGCCGCCGGGGTGGCCGCCCTGCAGGCGCACCTCGCACTCCACAGGACTCTCTCTAGCCTGAAGTTCCTGGCGGCCAATGGCATCCAGCTTCAACCACCCGGCGGCTGGCAGGGCCTGCGACATGCCCTGGCCGCCACCTACCCCGATCCCACCGCGACGGTCGTCTGCGGAGGACGCCGCCTTTCGCTCACCGCTGCCGCCCGGTTGCTGGCCGGCCTCATCGAGGAGCTTGTGCCCGAGAGAGACGAGATCGAGTGGCTGCACCGATTGTCTATCATGGTGGAGGCGCTCGGCGAGCGGCTGGCGGCGGGCACGCTGGAGCACCAGGTCAAGTGGCGGCTCCTGTTCCAGCCTGCCGCCCGGCTCCTCCACCTCGATCTCCCCGGAGCCTGGCAGCGGCGGTCGGATGCCGAGGCGGCCCAGACCACTCCAGACATCGAGCTTCTCAGCTCCCACGTGGCCTTCCACGATTGGACGGACCCGGCCGGTCTCGCGCAGCGAGTGGGGTACCGGCCTCCCATCGGTGAAGCCGTCCTCGCCCACCTGGGGCAGTTGCCCATGACCCGCGATGCCGTACGGATAAGGCTCTGGCGAGCCCTGGAGAACCTCGCCTCCCAAAGTGACGGCCGGATCGCGCCGAGCACCGCCGGGTGGGGGTTCGATAGCGTCGGTGTGTGCATCGGCTCCGAGGTCAAAACCCTCGCCCTGCCCCCTGACCCGCTGTGCCCCACCGGCGAGCCCGGACCCGCCGACCTCCGTCTGATCGCTCAAATCGCACAGTATTGCGCCGCCTGCGGGCTCCCGGACCCAACCGGGGACCTTCTCGCCGGCTACCGAGGAGATGAAAGGTGAGTGCCATGACCAACGAGTACCAGACCGCCGACGATCCCGCCGGCGAAAAGACCGGGGCCTGCGGCAAGACCATTCAACTGCTGCTCCTCGGGCCGGGCAGCCGCTGTACCTCGGCGACCATCCGGGCGACTGTGCGGCCCCTGCCGCGAGAGCCCGAGGGCGCAAGAGGCCGCGTGACGGTCCGTGGAATCGCCCCGCGTCGACGGGTGCTGCCCGCCGTGGCCACCGAGATCCGACGGGCCATCGCCGAGGCCGTCGGCCTCGGGCCCTCAAGACGTGCCCGGGTGCTCAACCCTGAGCCGCCGTGCTTCCTGCCGGACGGCGAACTGGTACTGGGCAGCATCGCCGGGATGGCCGTGGAGGTCGACGTCGTCCAGCGGGGGAGGCTCTCGCTGCGCGCCCCGTCCACTCGCAAGGCGCTGGCACGCACCACTTCAGTGGCCGTGACCGCCGCCCTCCATCGCATCCCCGTCTCCGCCGATATCTGCGTGCTGGGGCGTGTTCCCACCGTATCGGGGATCGGTCGGGCGTGCCCGGACGGACAACCCCTGCTGACGCTGCTCCCCGTCAAGACCTCCGCCGCCCCTCCGGTCATCGTCGCCCTCCCCGAGGTCCTCTCGGAGGAGCAGATCGAGAGCCCGTCCCTACCCGGGGCGGCATGGTTCGCCCTGGACCTCGACGGCGAACAGGCCCTCCAGCTTCTCCGCGTCCTGCAGAGCATGCAGCGCGTGACCCGCCGGCAGCGAATCCATCGCCACGTCGCCGACGCCACCGGGCTCTATGCGGCCCTCAAAGCCCGGCCCTCCGAGATGGTCAGTTGGGCGGTACACCCCTACGGGGCCGAGAGCGACGCCGTGCCCAGGAACCTGTTCCGAGCCCTGGACGAACACGCCGCCGCGGTCGTCGTCGGTGACCTGGGCAGCGGGAAGACCACGGCTCTCACCACCTATCGCGACCTCTGCCTGGGGCACGTGGGCCGGCTGGACCCGGAGATCCGCCGGGGCACGGCCTTCCCCGTCGTGGCCACGGCCGCGGTTCCTGTAGTGGTGAGCCTGCCGTCGGCAATGGCGGACGACGGCACGCCCGGCAGCGCGCCCACCCTCGAGCAGGCCGTGGTCCACGAGCTGCGTCAGATGGGGCTCTCCTCCAGAGACGCCCGCCGCCTCTTGCGCCTGGGCGCGGTCCGGCTGCTCCTCGACAGTCTCAACGAGGTTCCCGGCAGCAGGTACCAGGAAGTGCTCGCGGCGATCCAGCACCTGCGAGCCGCGTGGCCGCTTTGCCCTCTCGTCGTCGCCACGCGCCCCCACGGCTTCCAGCCCCTGGACTTCAGCGACTTCACCGCTCTCCATCTCGTACCCCTGGATGAACACGGACAGCAGCGACTCCTCGCCCGGAGCGGGATCGGCCTGGCGGAGGAGGTGTCCGAGGCCCTTGCCGCCAGCGCTACTCTGCAGACTCTTGCCGGGACGCCGCTCTATCTGCGCCTGCTCCAGCAGACGTTTGCGGCGGAGGGCGAGCTCCCCACCGACCTGGGAGAGCTCATGGACAAGTGCATCGACGCCGCGCTGCGGACCCTGCCGAAGCTCCGGGACCCCGTGGCCTTGGCCGCCGCCCACGCTATCATCGCGCGCTACGCCGGGCTGGCGGTGGACCGCTGCCTGGCCACTCAGTTGCCTCTCGAGCTCGCCCGCGAGCACCTGATCCAGGCGCAGGCTCAGGTTGCATCACGCCAGACGGTGCCCGCCTGGATCGCGGACCTCGACGCCGAAGGCCTGCTTCACCTCTATCTCACCTGCGGCCTGCTGGCGGCCAAGGACTTCCATGTCGCCTTCGCCCATCAAAGCTTCCGAGATTCTCTGGCCGCGCGCCTGTTCGTATCCGAGACCGAGGACATCCCGACCGCCGCGTTCTCGCGGCTGGCCGACGTCGCATGGGACGAGGCCTGCATCTCGCTGGTCCTGTTCGCCCCACCCGAGAGTCTGGCCGGGCTGCTGCAGGCCGTGGCGGCTCGCGATGTTCAGTTGGCTCTCCGCGCTCTCAGGCGGGCCGGCTCGGAGAGAGTGACCCCCAGGGCCGAGGCCGCCGTCGTCGCGGCGCTGGAGGCTCTTGCAGTGGACCCCCGGCTGGCCCTCGCACATCGGGGCGCGGCCTGCGCGGCCCTGGGCGCGGCCTTTGTGCCGGCCGAGGCCTCCACGGGCTGCCCCGCGACGGAGGCGCTCGAGCGGCTGTGCGTCGACGCCCGGTCCGCGGACAGCACTCAGGCTGCGCTCACCGCCCTGATCGGCACCCGCGCCCCGGGCTCCATAGAGGCCCTGCTCCGCGTGGCCGCCCGGCCTACCCTCCCCGCCGAGCTCTTCGCCAGGGCCATGGAGGCCCTCGCGCACAGCGCGGAGCCCCGCGCACTCCTGCCGCTTGTGCGCAGACGGTGGGAGGACCTTCCCAAACGGGCGAAGATACTGGCCGCCATGCCTCCCGAGGCCGGGGAGATGATCGGACGGAGAAACTCCGCGCTCACACGTCGCCTCGCACGGCTGATCCTGCGCGATGGGTCCGTTCTGGAGCGTCTGCGAACGCAACTGGGCTGGGAATGGCTACCCCCCGAGACACGGGCGGGGGCCCTCGAGGCCGCGTGGCGCGGGCTGGACTGCGGGGATGACGACGCCGTGGGAAAGGCGATTGAGGCCTTCCGGCAGCATGCTCTGGCGGAGCTCACGCCGCAGATGCTGCGTCTCGCCCTATCCTCGCACCGGCGGGAGACTCGCGCCGGGGCCGCACGGGCGGTGCGAGCGGTGGCGGCCATGCCCGGAATCGCCGCCGCCGGTGGCCGTACCGCCCGCGCTCTCAAGGTCGCGGCCACCCAGATCACCGTGGACTCCCGGCGCCACGGCATGCGTCTGCTGTCGATTCTAGAGCGGCCGGGCTGCAGAGAGGAATCGCAGGCCGCCGCTGTGGCCCTCGCTGCGGCCACCGAGCTCCCCGCCCCCGTCACCACCGGACTGCTGGCACATCTGCGGAATACCGACCCCGAATTGGCAGGCGCGGTCATGCAGCGGGTGCTGGCAGCCCTGGTGGGCAAACAGGGCGCCGCCGCCAAGGCCCTTCTCAAAGAGCTGTCCCGCCATGGCCGTGCGCTGGGCGCCGGCACTGAAGCCCCCTCCTCGTTTAGCCACGAGCTTGTGTGGGCGACGACGGGAAGACATCCCCAGGCTCCGCCGGAACTGGTGGCCGAGGCCTATGCCTCGGCCTGGCGAGTGATGCTCGCCTTCTACGATTACGGTGACAACGCGCCGCTGGTGTGGGCCAGCATCGCCCCGTCCCTCTGGGGGCGGGGGTCCGATGCATGCCCCGATCTGCTCAAGCGGCTGCTATTGGCCGGGGACCCCTTCTCGCTCCGTACCGCGCTTCTCGTGGGCGCGGCCTTCACCAGCGTGCCCGCCGGGGTGATCCCGGACGCTCTCCTCAACGACTGGCTGCAGAGCCACCGGCCCGGCGACAGATACAGGGCGGTTGTGCTCGCCGGGAAGATCGGCGGCCCCGACGCTCTGCCCGCGATCTCAGACGCCATCTCAGAGGCCGGCCCGTGGTACTCGGAGCTGCTCACCAAGGCATGCCAGGCGGTGGTCGGTATCGCTCGGCGCTCGCCCGAATGCGCCGAGACCGCAATCCTCCTGCTCCTGCTGCACACCCGGAAGCTGGTGGCGTATGCGGCGCTTCCCCTGGCCGAAGCCCTGTGCGGGCTTGCGCGCGACCGCCCCGACCTGTGTGAGACCCTATTCGAGATCCTCATCGACCCCGACTTCCGGGATCAAGCCGCGCGTGACAAGCTCGCCGGACTCCTGGCGGCCCTGGGCGCCCGGGCCGGCGCCGCTCCGCGGTTCCTGAAGTTCCTCGGTGACTGCCCGAGGGCCGCCGCCGCAACTCAGGTGGCCCGGGCCCTCGGTGGCTGTGGCGATACCCAACAAGCCGCCTGCCTCATCGCCATCGCCGCCGACCACAGGGTGAAAGACGCCCTTCGTGATGACGCATACGACGCCCAGTGCCGGATCTGC
>CAYRFY010000201.1:9902-11961 GCA_964423635.1 uncultured Armatimonadia bacterium
CGCCAGAGGCCCACACCCGAGCAGCTCGCGGAGGGAGAGAGATGGTGGCGCGAGGTTTCCGCATTCCGAAGCCCATACGGCCTGTGAGTTCCCCGCTCATCTCTGCGTTGAGACCCGTGGAGCCTCACCCCGAGCCACCGGCAGGAGGATGCACCGGAGAGCCGACGGTCTGCGGTCTGCAACACCCTCCCCAACGCGGTGCCGATCGTGCTACTATAGTGCTATCGCATCAGTGTTCTCAGGAGGTGTTGGTGTGCCGCGATCGTCCGACGCAGATGTTCGTCGTCTCGCCTTCGAGTGTGCATGGGGCGTGTCTCTGGGGATGACCGTGGAAGAGCTCGTCGCGTCCACCGCTCGTTCGCGCCCCACCATCTACCGCGCTCTGGAGCACGCGCGCCTGCTCAAGTGGCTGGACGACCGTCCGCGGCTCACCATCCCACCGGGACCTGAGCGCGACGAGTACGAGGCGACGGTCGCGGACCGCTACAGTGCGGCCGAGGTCGCCGCGGCCATCGGCAGCGGCCGCCCGCGCGAGGTGATCGTCGTCCCCGCCCCGCCGCAGACCCCGGAGGACGGCATCGCCGCCGCCGTCTGTGCGGCCCTGCGCGCCTGCCCGCTCCACCGCGAGCTGTGGAAGAGCGCCATGGACCCCCCATGGGAGCAGCATGTCGACGAGCTCTCGGCCCAGGTGATCCAGACGCTCCAGAGCACCGCACTGCAGACCGGCGACGACCAGGCCCGTGTGGCCGCCGAGCAGAGCTCCGACCTTATCAAAGTCCTGGTGCGGCATCATGCAAACGACCCCTACACCGAGCGCGACCTCGAGCGCTCGCAGCGTGTGGGACGCGCCGCCGCCGACCTCTTCTGCAGGGCGCTCGAGGAAGACCGGATTCGCTGTGTCGGCCTCAGTTGGGGGCATCACGTCCACGGATTCGTGGCGGCCCTGAGCCTCGAGTTCCCCGCCTATATCCATGTCGCAGGCGCCGACAGCGGCGCCCGGCAGGCGGCCCAGCGCCTCCTTGTGTTCCCTCTCATCGGCTCCCTGGGCCTGCCACCCGTCCTGGACCACAGAGAGTACGGCACCGAGCGCGGCGCCATCGCCAATGCCTCCGCACTGGCCCGTCAAATCGGCGCTCCCGCCCACATTCCGCGCGACATCCAGACCTCCGATCTGCGCCGGATCTGGGAGTACATACAGCAGGACGCCAGTATCCTGCAGTGCCTGGGGGAGGGGGCCGCCGACCGCTACGTGGACCACGACGGCGTCGGGCGGCCGGACGCCGCAGAAGGCGACGGCCCCTATCCGGAGGGCTCCGGCTACATCCACCGCGCCGATACGCTCATCACCGGCCTGGGAACCTGCGACGGCGACAGCCGCGCCACCCGCCTGGGTCTCTTCAAGGATGAGGATGTTCCCCGGCTCGTCCGGGCCGGGGCCGTTGGCGACATCTCCGGACGCCTCTTCTGGAACCCCATGCACCCGCCCGATGAAGAGGGCAAGAGCACGATCCGCTCCGTCAATAGCTACGTCATCTCTCCCCAACTCGGCGACTTCATCGCCGCCAACCACAGGGCTCGAGCCTCCGACATCGGCCTCGGCACCCTCGTCGTCGCCTCCGGACCGGGAAGAGCCCGAGCCGTCAAGGCGCTCTGCGCCTGGGGTGCCATCACGACCCTCGTCATCGACTCCGACCTCGCCGGGGAGTTACGGACCATCCGCGAATCGGCGGCCGGCTCACGCGGGACGGGCTGAGTGGCGGCACTACCGCGACCGTGGGGCTCCGGGCACTGTTGCATACCTGGCGTTCAGCTCGCACGGCCGCTGGCTCACTAGACGGGGCCTGGGGCCTGTGGTCCCGGCGGGGTTGCGGGGCAGAGCCCTGCGGTGTGGGTCGTCCGCCGGTCCTGTCCGGGCTGTGCAGACAGTCGGCTCGGCAGAGGAGATGCTATCCCCCCCGTGGCGGCTCGCACGGCCGCTGGCCCACTAGACGGGGTCTGGGGCCCGTGGCCCCAGCGGGTGCGCCTTGCAGCGCACGTGACTAGTGGGTTCAAGTCCCAC
>CAYRFY010000202.1:0-11952 GCA_964423635.1 uncultured Armatimonadia bacterium
GCTATGGCAACGAGGCACGTAGGCGGCCCAATTGACTTAGCCGA
This sequence comes from uncultured Armatimonadia bacterium, assembly GCA_964423635.1. GTDB lineage: Bacteria > Armatimonadota > Zipacnadia > Zipacnadales > JABUFB01 > CAYRFY01. The sequence goes on from CAYRFY010000202.1 coordinate 45, forward strand.
CAGGCTCCTGTGACCAGTCCACCGTCCACGGCTTGGTCCGCCGGAAGGGCTTGTGGAACTTGTTCTTCATCAGGCCGCGGCTCTCCAGGCTCACCATGCACGCCCGCAGACAGCCCCTGGCCCCGCAGACAGCCTGGCCGGTATTGTACACGTTTGGCGGCTTCTTGTAGAACGGGGAGATGTGGCTGGGGCGGTACTGCCGGCCGCGCGAAGCCGTCATGTAGTCGCCCTCTACGTCCTCCTCCTCGATGGCCTCGGCACCGCGGAAGGCGATGTCGCAGGCGACGCAGTCGATTCCGCCCCACTCCACCTCGTGCCCTGCCAGGGTCACCTTCACCGTCTTCTCGGCGCTGATCGCCTGGCCCGGGCAATTGCGCACGCACTCCATGCAGCGGTTGCACAGTTGGGGGCCATCGTAGATCGGGTCCGGCTCCAGCTCTGCCTCGGTGATGACGATGCCGAACCGCTGGCGCGGGCCGAACTCGGGGGTCAAGAACACCTTGCTGTAGCCGATCTCGCCCAGCCCGGCGAGGTAGGCGGCGATGCGCATATGAACCATCACGTCCGGCGCCGCCTTCCCCGGCGCCACCGGCCGGCTGTAGCGGTTGCGCAGGTGCCCCTCATTGTCGATGGCACGCCAATCGCTCTGATGGCCCATGGGCACGCTCTCGTAGCCGAAGTCCTCCAGCATCTTGGACATGTTGATGACCACGATAGGCATGTACAGATATGTGATGCCCCCATAGCCCATGGAGGAGTAGTTGGAGAAGTATGTGCCCTCCTCGATGCCCCGCAGGCTGCCGCGCATGACCCGGAAGCCCATGACCACCACTGACCTGGCGTCGGGCATGATCTGGCGCGGATCCATCTGGACCGGAGCACCCTCCCAACGCTCGATGGGCGCGACCCCCACCACATCGGCGCCCTGCTCCCGTGCAAAGGCCTTCACGTAGTCAGACGTTATCATTGCTGTCGCCCTCCATGAACTGTACTCTTGCTGTGGTCGGCCGGGGCGGATAGCTCCGCCGCCGCCCGCAAGACACCCGACAGACACGCCTGCTTGTCCACGTCCTGTGCATCGGCCCGCCAACTCACACCGACGGAGGCCATGATGTGCCCGTCTTCATCGAACGCCGGGGCGGCGGCCAGGAAGGTTCCTGCTCCCCCCGGTGGTGGGGAAGCGTAGCCCTGGCGCCGGATGCGCTCCAGCTCCAGCTCGAACGCCTCCGACGTCTTCCACAGTTGGGCGCCGAACTCCCAGAACGGGTACCTTTGCCGGAACTGCTGGCGATCCTCGGTACACAAGAACGCCTGAAAGACCAGGGACGAGGCACTGCCGTAGGCGTGCATATGCCGGCCCGCGGGGCGCTCCAGTGTCCCACCGGTCTCCGGGCTCATCCGCAGGACCAGTGACACCTCGCCACCGCCGTACTCGGCCACCGTCACGGTGGCACCGCCCAGGGCGGCATACAGCCGCGCCACCGTCTCCGCGGCCCGGTCCACCCAGGCGCGCCGGGAGCGCTGGGCCACAAGCTGCGGCAGCGCGGGGCCGAGACGGTACCTCACCGGCCGCTCCGTCTTCTCCACGTACCCCCGCGCCATCAGCGTCCGCAGGAGGTTGTGGGCGGTGGGCGGCTTGACGCCCAGCTCCCCGGCCAGGTGCCCCAGACTGAGGCCCTCATCCGCCCCGGCGATGAGCTCCAGCAACTCCAGGCCGCGAGTGAGCGACTGTACGAGATCCGCGCCGGCCAAGAAGACCACGCCTTCAGCATTGATGAGTATATATTCAGCATACATAGTCTACAGCCCGGCAGCCTGGTGAGTCAAGATGAGAAGCCACCGGGGACTTCGCTATGGTGGAGCACACCTGCGGGACGGAAGCGGAGGATTCTGAGGCCACCGATGCGAAGGGGGCGCTCAATATGTATCTGGGAGGCAGGTGTCCTTCATGCTGTGGCGAGCGCTGTGCTTGCTGGCTTTGTCCGGGGTCGAGGTCTGGGCCGCGGAGGTGAGTCTCACCGCCGATCCGCCTCTGCCGGTGCCGAACCTGCTGGCCAATGCGGAGGTGGAGGAGGGCGAAGACGGAGTCGCCACGGCGTGGCACTTCTCCACGGCTCAGCCGGACAACTTCCTCACCGGCTGGGCGGAGAATGGGCGTTCCGGCAGATGTCTGTGGCTGAAGGCGAAATCCGGCGTGATGTCGGGGTACTTCGGCCAGACGGTGACCGTAGAGCCCGGCGTCGGGTATGTGTGTCGCGGGTTCTACCGCCTGGGCGGCGGCCGGATCTTGATCTACGCCCACAATAGCGTGAACGTGGGCGAAGGGGGCAAGATCGCCGTGGATGAGCGCTTCTACCGCGGGACGATGAGGGGGCACTGGCTGGTGCCGGTGTTCCTGCCCCCGGACGCACTGGGGGGGCCGGATCCTGACGAGTGGTTCCCCTTCAGCCTGACGGTGGATATCCCGGAGCCCATGAAGGCTTTCACCCTCAGTCTGGGGCTGTACTTCCAGCCGGGGGAGGTGTGGTTTGACGACCTCTGGGTGGGCCGGGCGACCACGGAGCTGCGGGTGGATGTGAGGGCCGGTGATGGCGAGGCCCTGCGGCGGGTCGTGCTCAGCCGCACGGGAGCCCTGGCCCCGGTACTGGACAGCGGCGAGCTGGCCCCGGACACCGGGAGCTTTGCCACTGCGGTACCGGACCAGCCCACCGACGGGCTGTACGAGCTGGCGGTAACACTGGCCGACGGTACGGTGCACCGCAGCCGCTACCCGGAGGTCGAGGGAGGTGAAGCGCCATGATGCGCACAGGTCTGGTGCTGCTGATGTGGGCTCTGGGGACTGCGTGCTCCGCGCAGCAGGCGGTGACCGCCGGCGACCTCAGTCTGATGGTGGCCGCGGCCGACAGGTGGGATGCCGCCACGCCACTGGACACCGGGTTTTTGCGGAGTGCGTCGCTGCTGGTGAGGGTGGGGAAGGAGGGCGCGCCGGTACCCCTGGGCGGTGCGCAACTGCGTGCTTCAGACGATACGGTTGCCGTGCAGTTCGCCGCGGAGGCGGGCCCGGCCGTCTCAGTGTCCTTCCGGCCGGCGGGCCGCACCGTTCTGTGGGAGGTGGCCTGCGAGAACCGCGGAGAGCAGCAACTGTGGCTGGAGCTTGGCCCGGAGCTGCAGCTTGCGCCGCGGGAGCCCGTCACCGTCTTCGATGGCTGGGATGACTTCGAAAGCCCGACGGAGGCCGTTCTCTCCACCCGGCTCGAGGGCAACATGCCACTGGTCTGCTGCTGGAGCGATCGAGCCGCGGTGGGCGTGGGGCTAAAGCCGGGGCAGCTCGTCTCCTACCTGCGCCACGAATACCGGCCGCAGGGCGACGGCACCGCCCACATGGCGGCGCTCACCCGCCTCGTCCTGGACCCCGGACAGACGGAGACCGTGGGCTTCGTCACCTGCGCCACACCGGGGCAGTGGGGCAAGTACGAGGTCTTCGAGGGCTACTACGACAGCTTCCCGTCGTACTTCGTGGCCGATCCGGAGGTCGACCGGCGGGCGAGCATGGGCAGCGCGCAGTATGTGACCTGGCCCGCCCGGGAGTGGTCGCCGGAGATCGCCCGCAGGCTCTTCGGTGGCTGGGACTGGTGCTATGCGCCCTTCCGGCGGACGGGGGACATCGTCGGCCGGGCTGAGCTGTGGGACTACACGCCGGTACGGCCCTTCGGCAGGCCTCGCGATCTGCCTCGCGACCAGTACCTGGAATGGCGGCAGAAGACCGTCGCCGAAGGCGAGGGACGCTGCGATGTGGCGATGATGTTCTACATCCCCTCCCAGATCTGGTGTGAGGAGACCCTGGCAAAGGAGCGCTACGCCGACGCCCTCACCACGGACCCGAAGGCCAAGACGTACTTCGACACGCCGTGGGTCACCGGGCACGACAACGAGCTGCGCGTGTTTCCCCTGGGCACCTCCTTCGGCGAGCAGAGCCGCAGGGACATGGCGCAGCTTGTGGACGAGCTGGCGATCAGTGGCTTCGCCTTCGATACCGCCGGTGACGCCTGCCGCTATCTGGGTCCGGCGCTGCCGAACCTGCCGCACCGCGCCTGGGACGAGCAGGTCGGAGTGTATTGCGGCGAGCTGGTGGCCATCGCGAGCCTGATGGACTACGCCCACAGCCTCCGTCGCGACGGCCGGGCGCCGGCCGTGGTGGCCAACCCCATGGCCAACGGCACCTACGCCTCCTGCTTCCACAGCGATAGCGCGATGCTCGAGGCCAACCCGTGGACCCCCACGCGCACCCAAAGTGACCGTCTGCGCTGGAAGATGGGGCACAAGACCCTGGTCTGGTGGGAAGGCTACGATCTGGAGAACTTCATCGATGCGGACAGCATCACCGGCGAGCAACTGGCCGAGGTGTACAGGGGACTGGCGGACTTCACGCTGCTGCAGAGCCTCCGTGTGGGCTACATCCCGCCGCCCAGCTTCACTCCGGGCATGGCTAAGCTGGTGCGTTGGCTGCCGGCCATCGTCGAGTGCGTTCAGACCGGGTGGGAGCCGGTGCCGGCCGCCCGCGTCCCGGAGCCCCTCTGGTCCTCGCGCTACGGCAAAGGACTGGAGACTCTCCTTGCCGTCGCCCACGAGACCGGAGAGCCGGTGAGTGGCGAGGTCGTTGTGGAGAACTCGCGTCTGGGCGAGGGCGCCTACCTGTTTTCCACCTATGAGGGACAGGAGATCACAAACAGGCTCCGAGACGGCGAGACCGTGGTCGCTCTGGAGGTGCCTGTGCGGACGCCGGTGGTTCTGAGAGCGCAGATGGCGGTGCGGCCCGCGGCGGCACTGAGTGAGGCGAGGGTGGGCGTCCGTAGCGATGTCACGTCCTCAGAAATGCAGGCCGTGCTGACCGGGGAGGGAGCGGCGACCGTCTCCGTGCGGGTACCCCGGGAGATGGCCGTGACCGCCGTCACCGTGGACGGCCGGCCGGTGCAATGGGGCGAGCGCCCGGGCGCCGCGTCTTTCGATGCGACCCTGGAGGGCGAGACCCGCGTGCGGGTGCGGCTGGGCTCGACGGTCTTGCGCCTGACGGCGGAGGAGCTGCTGGAGTATCCCTTCGTGACGGACGCCAGGCCGAGCTGCACGCTGGTGGTGCCCGCCCGCGCCACCGAGAGGCAGCGACACGCCGCCTTCCGGCTGCAGGAATACTTCCGCTACTGGCACGGCCGGGCGAGTCAGCCGGCGAGCGAGGTGCTGCTGCCGATCATCGAAGGTGGCGGTGAGGTTGCCGGTGGTTCGGTGCGCTTCGAGGTGGAAGACGGCCGGGCCATGGGGGTGTCGCGGCGAGACGGCGATCTGATCGTGACCGCACCGGATGACGAGGCTCTCCTGGCGGCGACTTTCGCGCTCCTGCGGGCCCTGGATGCGAAATACTGGCATCCGGAGACGCTGCCGGCGAACGCACTGAACCGCGAGCTGGGTCTGGCGGGGAAGGTGCTTGAGTAGGGGGCCCGGCGACGGCTGACGGAGGGGCCGGATGGTCTCGGGTACGGCATACGGGCCCATCCGGCCCCTCCGCTACGACCAGCTTCGGGCAACTACGGCGAACACCGCGGGGCTCTGCCCGTGCACCCCGACGATCCTGCGGATCGTTTGGGGGCCACAGGCCCCAGACCCCGCTCACTTACGGCATCACACGAAGACACAGGCCGCCGCCGCCGTCGCCGCACGGCAGGCGTCCTCGTCCCACGGCGCCAGGCTCAGAGAGAAGGAGAAGGCCTGCGGCTTGAGCACGTACGGCGCGAAGGTGGCCGGGCCACAACTGGCGCTGCCGATACCGTGATGGACGTGGTCCAGGCAGAGGGTCACCTCGTCACGGGTCGGGAGCTCATTCGTGTGCCTGGCCTCATCGAGGTCCTCGGTGCTATGGCGCCGGGCACTGAAACACAACTCCGGCGCGCCGACGGCGATCAGTCCCCGGCCGCGGTGGTCGGCGAGCGTCAAGAAGCGCACGTGACTGCGGGTACCGTTCTCCTGCGGGTAGACGTACGGGGTGCTCAGGTCGTCGAGATCGCCGTACCACAGGCCCATGCGCTGGGCCTCGAGGGTGTCCGGGTAGCTCTCGCCCGGGCCCAGGCCGTACCAGGAGACGCGCTCGAACTCGCCGGGCAAGGTGAGGTCCAGGCCGATGCGCAGCAGGATGTCCTGCTCGCCCCACTGCCCGATGGGCTCGCCGCCGACGGATACGGCGATGGCTCCGGTGGGCAAGATGAGGTAGTCGGTGCGGCAGTCATAGCCCCGGCGCTGGTTGGGCGGGAGCAGGCGCACTTCGGTGACGAGACGCACGGCATCCTCCCGCTGCTCGGCGCTGACGCTCAGCAGCTTGGGGGTGAAGTGCCGCAGGTCCGGGCCCTCCCATTGCCCCTTGACCCCGGCGGAGCGGTCGTTGTCGGTGGGGGCGCGGAAGAAACTGAGCTTCGGGCCCTCGGTGAACAGCTCGCGGTCCTCGCAGATCCAGTCCTGCAGCCGTCCGTCCACCTTGCTCAGTGCAAGAGAGAACCGGTCGCTGAGGATGAAGATCGCCGCGCGGTCCTCCTGGAAGGTCACCGCGGTCCGGACCCCATGCACCGCCACCCGCGGCCGGTCGAGGGGCAGCGCGAACTGCCCCCAGGCCACCTCGTGCCCCGCCGGCGCCCACAGCGCATCATTGGCCAGACGCAGGCTGATGTTCACATGCGCCCCGATGGCGCTCTGCGGCCCCATCACGGTCTCCGGGATCGTGACATGCGTGGTCTGCTGTGGCGCCGTGTGCGGGATGGCCGCGTTCCCCGACCGAATGGTCTCGCCATCGCGCTCCACGCTCCAGTCCAGTGACAGATGCGACAGGTCGGAGAAGTCGTACAGGTTGGTGAGCGAGAACACGCCCCGAGCGAGGTCGACGGCCTCTATCCGCACCGGCTCGATGATCTTCTTGTATTGAACCATCCCCGGGGAGGGCTCGCGCCAGGGGAAGACCAGGCCGTCGCAGACGAAGTTGCCGTCATGGGGGTACTCGCCGAAGTCCCCGCCGTAGGCGTACCACTGCTCCCCGTCCTCATCGGTCATGGCTATCCCGTGGTCGATGAACTCCCAGACAAAGCCGCCGCACAGGCACGGGTACTTGTAGATGAGGTCCCAGTATTCCTTGAGGCCTCCGGGGCCGTTGCCCATGGCGTGGGCGTACTCGCACAGGACGAAGGGCATCTGTTTGTGGCGGTCGTTGGAGGTGACGCCCCACGCCTCGAAGGGCTCCTTGCGGGCGATCTTCTCCACCGTGTCGGGGTGGGTGTACATCTGGGAGAACACGTCGGCGGTGTCCACCTGCACATCGCGCTCATAGTGCACCGGTCGACCGGGGTCGATCTCCCGGGCTTTGTTGAGCATGGCCTGCGTATTGGGGCCGTGGTCGGCCTCATTGCCGGCAGACCACATGACGATGCAGGGGTGGTTGTAGTCGCGGCGGACCATGCGCTCCATGCGGTCGAGGCAGGCGGCGGTGAACTCCGGCGCCCACGAGGGGTTGGCATCCCGGTTCTGGCCGTAGCCGAAGCCGTGGGTCTCGAAGTCGCATTCGTCGATGACATAGAGCCCGAAGCGATCGCACAGGTCGTAGAAGCGCGGGTCGTTGGGGTAGTGCGAGGTGCGCACCGCGTTGATGTTGTGCTTCTTCATCAAGAGCACGTCGATGGTCATGTCCTCCAGCGACACCGCCCGGCCCTTCTCCGGGTGATGATCGTGGCGGTTGACGCCCTTGAGCTTGACCGGCTCCCCATTGACCTTGAACACGTCGCCGGAGATCTCCACCTGCCGGATGCCCACCCGCAGCGAGGTGATGTCCAGGTCGTTGTCGTCGCTGTCGCGCAGCTCCAGGAGCAGAGTGTACAGATAGGGGTCCTCGGCGCTCCACCTGCGGCAGTTGGGGAGGACGAGGTCGATCTGCACCTCGCCCTCAGCGGCCGGCTCGCCGAGGACGGCCACCGCGCGGCCGTCGGCGTCCAGCAGCGAGGCCACGATCTTGAGGCCCCCGGTTCCTTCCGTCTCCACCGCCGAGGTGACCGTGACGCGCCCCCCGTGGCCGCCGTCGAGAAGCTCCGTATTCACACGCACATCGCGGATCCCGACCGCCGGCTCGGCCTTGAGGTACACGTCCCGGAAGATGCCCGAGAACCACCAGTAGTCCTGGTCCTCCATGTACGTCCCGTCCGACCACTTCATCACCCGCACCGCCAGGGTGTTTGGCCCTTCCTTCACCAGATCGGTGATGTCGAACTCCGCGGGCAGGCGGCTGCCCTTGCTGAACCCGACCATCTCCCCGTTGACCCACACATAGAACGCGGACTCGACGCCCTCGAAGCGCAGGACGATCCTTTGCCCCTCCCACTGCGCGGGGACGACGAACTCACGCCGGTACGAGCCGGTGGGATTGTGGTCCGGCACCCGGGGCGGATCGATGGCGAAGGGATAGACCACATTGGTGTAGTGGGGGCTGTCATAGCCCTGCATCTGCCAGCAGCCGGGGACCTCGATGTCGTCCCACAGGCCCGTGTCGTACTCGGGCTGCTCGAAGCCCTCGGGCGCCAGCAGGGGGCACTCGGAGTAATCGAACTCCCAGGTGCCGTTGAGGCCGACAAACTGCGCCGCCCCACGATCGCCGGCTATCGCGGCCTCTACTGTGGGGTAATGGAACATGTAGGCCCGTGCGGGCAGTCGGTTGATCCCGACAACGGCGGGGTTCTCCCAGTCATGGATGGGCCGGCTCATAGATAGGCCTCCGGAGAAACGGTGGTCGCGAGACGAAGGGTCGGCGAGTCGCGAGTCGACGGCAGCGGCGCCTACGGCGTCTACGGCTACGGTCCCGCAAGGCGGGAGCCGCGGCTTGTACGGCCACGATGTCGGTGGCGCGGTGATTATAGCAGAGCGGGAGGCAAGAGGCCATGGGCCGGGCAAGGCCCTGCGGAGGAAGGACCTGTCTGCCCTACGGCGAACCGACACCCAGTGGCGCTGGCAGCGAAAGGAAGTGTGCCCATGCAGTCCACCGATGGCGATTGCCTGTACGATGTCCGGCGCTTCGGCGCCGTCGGCGATGGTGAAACGCCCGCCACCTGTGCCCTGCAGGAGGCCATAGACGCGTGCCATGCGGCGGGCGGCGGCACGGTGCTGGTGCCTCCGGGCATCTACCTTACGGGGACGCTCTACCTCAAGAGCTTCGTGACCCTGCACCTGTCCCCGAACGCCACCCTGCTGGGGAGCAGTCGGCGCGAGGACTACAACGCCGATGACGCATTCCCCGAAAACCCCGTGTTCTCGCGGGAAAGTGTGAGCGGTGCCCATCTGATCATCGCCTATGAGGCCGAGCAGGTGGCGATCACCGGCCGCGGGACCATCGACGGCAACGGCGCCGCGTTCTTCGAGCCGCTTGCGCCGGAGCAGCTCAGCGGCGACTATCGGAACAAGAGCTGCAACTTCCCGATCCGGGACTGGCGGCCGGGGCAGATGGTGTTCTTCTGCCGTTGTCGCGATGTGGCGGTGCAGGACGTGGCCCTGCTCAATTCGCCGTACTGGACCCTATTCTCGCTGGGCTGCGAGCGAGTGCAGTACCGCGGCCTGCGCATCGAAAACCCGCCCCAGACCGCCAACGGCGACGGCATCGACATCGACTGCTGCCGCTACGTCACCGTCAGCGATTGCCTCATCCGGACCGGCGACGACTGCCTCACCCTGCGCGGCCATAGTCGCCTGCTGGGTGAGCACGCCATGCCCTGCGAGCATGTGGCCGTGAGCAACTGTGTGCTCAGCTCGCCCTGCACCGCGGTGCGTGTGGGCGTGGGAGACGGCATCGTCCGCGATTGCAGCCTCACAAACCTCGTCATCCCGGAGTGCCGCACGGGGATCAACTTCATCTCCGCCTACTCCGAGCGCGCCGCCCATGGGACCACCATCGAGGACGTGCACTTCTCCGATGTGACCATGGACGCCGCCGTGCCCCTGAACCTGCTGCTGGGGCGCACCGCCGCCCGCCCGGCGGACATCCGCCACATCTCGTTCTCGAACATGCGACTTTGCGGTCGCCAGGGCTGCTATATCGGCGGCAATGAGGGCCTCCCGGTCGGCGACATCCGTCTGCACAACGTCCTGCTTCGGCTCAGCGGTGATGAGGTGGACCCGGACTTTTCCCACAAGACGCCCCTGCCCTACGGGAACAACGGGGTTGCGGATGCGCTGTCTTGCCGCCATGTCGACGGCCTGCGGATCAGCAATCTGGAGGTGGTCTGGGAGGACGTGGGGGAGAGCTGGCGCAACGGGATCGCGCTTTCCGACTGCGAGGATGTGGCCCTGACGGACGTGACGGCGCCGGCGCCTCCGGTGCCCACGGCCGGGGAAGCGCTGCGCTGTGAAAACGTCACCGGACTGGTGGTAAGAGGGTGACCTCCGGTCCCCGGAGCATCCGGACACAGGCCGGGTGCCGCCGCCCACCGTCCGCCGAGCACTGAGAGACGAGGTCGTCGCCTTGCCCACCTGCATCGCCTGCTACCGGGCCGCCTACGGCAGCTTCTCGCGCCGACTGTGGCCGGTCTTCTGCATCGCGCTGGTCGCCGTGTCCTGCCGGGCCACGGCGGAGACGGTTGTTCGCCGCGTGGTCATGCCGGGCACGGTCTACGAGACGCCGTACTATGTCAAGGCCGGCGAGGACCCTCGGGGCCCCAAGGTCTTTCTCATCGGCGGGCTGCACGGCAATGAGACCGCCGGGTACCTGGCCGCGGGCAAGATCGCCAATTGGTGCGTGACGCGGGGCACCCTGGTGGTGATGCCCGAAGCCCACAAAGAGGCCATACGCCGCAACGTCCGGGCCTATCCGGGAAACGTGAATAGCATGTTCCCCGGCGACCCGCAGGGGAGCAGCATGCAGCGTCTGGCGGCGGCTACCTGGCAGGTCATCGAGCTACACCGCCCCAACCTGCTGGTCACTCTGCACGAATCGGTGGGCTACCACAGCCGCTCGCCGGAGCGCTACGGGTATACGCTCTGCCACGACTTTCCCATCCTCAACTCGCTCACACAGCTCTGCCTGGACCGCGTGAACCCGGACATCGACGAGACTCTCAATCACTTCTCCAACTTCGTCGACCCGCATCCGGGCTGCCCCACCTACTGCGCCTGGCGGCTCCTGAGTATCCCGGCCACCAGCATCGAGACCTGTAGGCAGGAGCCGCTTGCGGTGCGTGTGCGGCATCAGTTGATGATGGTGATGGGCTTTCTCGATGAGGCGGGGCTCGGCTATGAGCAGGGGGATGTGCCGTATCTGAGCACCGCCGGGCGGGCCCCGGCGGCGCCGCTGGAAGTCTGGGCCCCACACCTTGCTGCCCTCGAGGCCAAAAGAGAGCCCCCGGCGGGTTACGCGCTCCTGCGCGTGGTCTCGGACGGCCCGGAGGCCAAGGTTTTCGTGGACGGGTACTACAAGGGCTGCACCCCCATGTCCACGGCGGTGGTCGCCGAGGCTCGGAGGGCGCTGCGCGTGACGGTGAAGAGCGCTCAGCAGACCACTTACGACGGGCAGGTGGTGGTTGAGCCCGGCGACGACATGCTGGTGGAGGCCAATCCGGCGTCAGAGGCGTCGGAGGTGGGGTAGCGGGCGGGGCGTACGCCGTCCGTCTTCGTCCCGCCCTGCGGGATCGGGCTTTCCAGCCCGACTGCGTGCCGTTCGCCGTCTGTCGTCTGTCGTCGCCGTTCGCCGTCCGCCGTCGCCGTCCGCCGTCGTCCCGCCCTGCGGGATCGGGCTTTCCACTCAGATTATGCAGGTTACTGGCAGGCGCCGACTCACATCGCCTCACCCCCCCGGCCCCGCCTCTCGGCGTCTCTTCGAGCCGCTTGTACTCGCCGATACGACCGGCGA
>CAYRFY010000203.1:0-4390 GCA_964423635.1 uncultured Armatimonadia bacterium
CGAGTCGGCGAGTCGGCGAGTCGGCGAGTCGGCGAGTCGGCGAGTCGGCGAGTCGGCGAGTCGCGAGTCACGGCAACGGCTTGGCACGGCGTTGCACGGCAACGGCAAGTCGAGCATCGGAGGGATCTGAGATGAAGGTCGTCATCACGGTACTGGGCAGGGACCGCGTGGGAATCATCGCGCGCGTCACCGCCTGTCTGGCGGACAACAACGTGAACATCCTGGACATCAGCCAGACGATCCTGCAGGGGTACTTCACCATGATCATGCTGGCGGAGATCCTCGAGGGCGGCCCGGAGATTCCGGATCTGGCCGCGCGCCTGGAGAGGGTAGGGGAGGAGCTGGGGGTGCAGGTGAGGGTGCAACACGAGGGTGTGTTCACGGCCATGCACCGGGTCTAGCCCCACCGCAGATGGCTAAGCCGGCGCACACACCACGGTCCCGTGCCTAAGGAGCCAACCATGCCACTGTTCGATTCGGGCGAGATTCTGGAAACCCTGCACATGGTCCAGGCCGAGAAACTCGACATCCGCACCATCACGCTGGGAGTGTCTCTGCGCGACTGCGCCGACAGTGACGGCGATTTCGCCCGCCGCCGCATCTACGACAAGATCACCCGGTGCGCCGAACGCCTCGTCCCCGTCGCCGAAACCATCGAGGCCGAGTTCGGCATCCCCATCATCAACCGGCGGATCTCGGTGACACCCATCGCCATGGTGGCCGAGGCCTGCGACGAGGAAGACTACGCCCCCTTCGCCGTCACCCTCGACCGCGCCGCCGAAACCGTCGGGGTGAACTTCATCGGCGGCTTCTCCGCCCTGGTGCACAAGGGCTACACCACCGGAGATCGGCGCCTGGTGCGGTCGATCCCCGAGGCCCTCGCGACCACCGAGCGCGTCTGCTCGTCGGTCAATGTCGCCACCACCCGAGCCGGGATCAACATGGATGCGGTGATGCAGATGGGCGAGGTGGTTGTGGAGACGGCGAGGCGGACGGCGGACCGGGATGGACTGGGCTGCGCTAAGCTGGTTGTGTTCGCCAACGCCACCGAGGACAACCCCTTCATGGCCGGCGCCTTCCATGGCATCGGTGAGCCGGAGTGTGTGGTCAATGTGGGAGTCAGCGGACCGGGCGCGGTGAAGCGCGCCCTGGAGAAGGTGACGGGTGAGGACCTGGGCACTGTGGCCGAGACCATCAAGCGGAGCGCCTTCAAGATCACCCGTATGGGCCAGCTCGTGGCCCGGGAGGCCTCGGCGAGACTGGGAGTGCCCTTCGGCATCGTCGACCTCTCCTTAGCCCCCACTCCGGTGGTCGGTGACAGTGTGGCCCACATTCTCGAGGAGATGGGCCTGGAGCGCTGCGGTGCCGCGGGAACCACGGCGGCGCTGGCGCTGCTCAACGACGCGGTGAAGAAGGGCGGCGCCATGGCGACCTCGTACGCCGGTGGCCTCAGCGGGGCCTTCATCCCCGTCAGCGAGGACGCGGGGATGATCCGGGCCGCCGAGGAGGGCGCGCTGTGCCTGGAAAAGCTCGAGGCCATGACCGCGGTGTGCTCGGTGGGCCTGGATATGATCGCCCTACCGGGAGATACGCCGGCCGCAACGCTTTCGGCGATCATCGCCGACGAGGCGGCGATCGGGGTGGTCAATGGCAAGACCACCGCCGCGCGGCTGATTCCGGTGCCCGGCAAGACGGTGGGTCAGTGGGTGGATTTCGGTGGCCTGCTGGGCCATGCGCCGATCATCCCGGTCCGCAATCTGGATAGCTCGGCCTTCATCCGTCGCGGCGGCAGAATCCCGGCCCCGCTGCAGGGGCTGAGGAACTGAGCGATGCTGTTGTGGACGGTATACGCCGCGATAGAAGCGCGGCGGAAAAGTCCACATTCGCATGGGAGTGTCATTCTGAGACCGTCCGCTCCCCGTAAGAGCAGTTCGAAGAATCTCCTGGCATATGGCGAGATTCTTCGCTATCTCGCTGCGCGAGATTGACGCTCAGGAAGACATTCTCGCGGCAATCCCGGCTTTTCGGCCGGGCGTGTCGATGGCCATCGAGCCAGGCGAAACAGGTTGACATGGGGACTGCTCAGGAGTACAATCATGCAACGGGATTGACGTCCCGGCTAGTCGTGTGCATGGCTCAAGGGATACCCCCCTTGGGCCTTTTTTTGCGCGGGGAAGGAGCCGTCTCAAATGTCCGTCCGAGTAGTCGTGGGTGCCCAGTGGGGTGACGAGGGCAAGGGCAAGATCACCGATATCCTCGCCGAGAGCGCGGACGTCGTTGTTCGCTACCAGGGCGGTAGCAACGCCGGCCACACCGTGGTCGTCGGGGATTCCACCTACAAGCTGCATCTCATTCCCTCCGGCATCCTGCACCCGAATGTACTCTCCATCATGGGAGACGGTACGGTCATCGATGTGGAGGGGCTCCTTGAGGAGATCGACGGGCTGCAGGCCCGAGGCATAGCTTGTGACAACCTGTGCATCAGCGGCTGCGCCCACGTGATCCTGCCGTATCACAAGCTCATCGACGGTCTGCAGGAGGAGGCACGGGGCAAGGACAGCATCGGCACTACAAGACGCGGCATCGGCCCGGCCTACACCGACAAGACCGCCCGTATGCCCAGACCGGTGCGCATGTGGGACCTGCTGTGCAAGGACACGCTGCGGCAGCGGATCGAGGGCCAGTTGGCCCAGAAGAACGTGATCCTGCGCGAGCTGTATGGCCACCCCGCGCTGGATGTGGACGAGGTTCTCGAGGAGGTCTGGGCGCCGGCACAGAAGGTGCAGCCCCACATCGCCGACGCCCGCGTGGCCCTGCTGCAGAAGCTCGACGAGGGAGCCAATGTCGTTATGGAGGGCGCTCAGGGCACCTTCCTGGACCTGGATTGCGGCACCTTCCCGTTCGTGACCTCCTCCCATCCCATCGCCGGCGGCGCCTGTCTGGGCACCGGCATCGGGCCCACGGCGATTGACGAGGTGCTGATCGTCGCCAAGGCCTATACCACGCGGGTCGGGGCCGGCGCGTTCCCTACCGAGGACGAGGGCGAAAGCGGAGACATCATCCGGGAGCGGGGCCACGAGTATGGCACCACCACCGGTCGCCCCCGACGCTGCGGCTGGCTGGACCTTGTCGTCCTGCGTACCAGCGCGCGGATCAACGGGGCCACAGGCATCGCCCTGACGCTTTTGGATGTGCTGGATACCGTCGAGACTATCCCGGTCTGTGTGGGGTACACGATCCGGGGCACGAAGTACGACTACATCCCCAGCAACGTGGACCTGCTGGAAGAGGTGACCCCGGTGTTCGAGGAGCTCGAGGGATGGCAGCAGGACACCGGCGGCTGTCGGAGCTTCTCCGATCTGCCCCGGGCGGCTCAGGACTACGTAGCGAGGATCGAGCAGTTCACCGGCACCCCGGTGAAGTTTGTCTCCGTAGGCCCGGCCCGCGATCAGACCATTGTGCGCTAGCCGCCCTCAACTGGGCCATGTACCGAGGCGGGCCTCACTGATGGGGCCCGCCTCGTCGTTTGTGGCGCACGTGGGTACGGCCCAACGGAGAGGCACCGACAACGACGGAGAACGGCCGCCGACCTGATCTGTGGCTCCCGCCCTCGCCGCCCTCGCCGTCCCCGCCGTCCCCGCCGTCCCCGCCGTCTCCGCCGTCCCCGCCGTTGCCACCGCCATCACCACCGCCGTCACCACCGCCGTCCAGAAGGACACCTGCTCCCCGCAGCGAAAGCTATAGCATCCACGTAGAACCGCTCAAACGCACTGAGGAGGGTGAGAGATGCGCCGTTGGCTACTTGCTTCCGTGCTTCTGGTCACATTGACCGGTGTCTGGGTCATCACCGGCTACACACAGCGCTCCGGGCCGACCGCCGAGGACAAGACCCTCGCCGCCGAGCTGGTCCGCAAGGCGCTGGATGACACCCAGGCCATCGCGGCGCTGTCGGATCGTGGCTACGCGATCGCCCAGGTCCTGCGGGGTGCCGAGGGGATGCAGGAAAAGGTGGGTCAGATGGCCGTCCGACGCGAGGTGGCACTGGACCTCCTCCATCAGGCGTTCCTCGAGGCCCTGCAGCTCGAGGATCCGGAGACCCCGGGGGGCGAGGCGTTTGAGATCTACCGGACCGCTCTTGATCTGGACAGGGCCGTAGCCGAGAAGTGGCGGGCCGAGATCGAGGATGAGGAAACGCGAGCGGGGTTTGACGTCCCCTGGGGTCCGTCGGTCGACGAAACCGACCCGTCTGGCCTCGCGGAGAAGGATCTGCCCGCCGCGCTGGCGGCGGTGGAGCAGATCGAGGACCCCATGGAGAGGGCGCGCGCGAAGATGTCCCTGGCTGAGAAGCTGGCCGGAGTGCGGGTATCGACGGACACCGCGCTGCGTCTGG
>CAYRFY010000203.1:4400-11947 GCA_964423635.1 uncultured Armatimonadia bacterium
GGCCGAGCAGGCCGGCACCCTCGCCGACCGTTCCGGGAGCCCGGAAGACAAGGCCCAGGTGCGCATCAGTCAGGTGCGGACGCACGTCACGCTCGGTGAGACGGAGCCCGTGCGGCCCTTACTCAGCCAGGCCATGGCGGCTGTGGCCGGTATCGCGGAGGCGCCGTATAGCCAGGCCACCTCGTATCTGGAGATCGCCGGGCTGGCGGACGGTGAGGACATCTACTGGCGCCCGCCGGTGTACCCTCCGTACGGGCAGGCCCCCGAGCAGGGCTCACACACGGATATCGCCAAAGAGGCCAGGTCTCGCGCGCTGCGGGCCGCCATGGCGCTGACGGAGCCGGACATGAAGGCGATGGCCGTCGGCCAGGTGGCGCGGGCGCAGCTCAGAGGCGCGCGGTCGCTCAAGGGAGACCAGCAGTCCGCGGCCCTGAGCGAGGCACTGGAGACGGTCCGGCAGGTGCCCGCGGAGAGCAATGAGCGCACGTCGCTGCTGAGCGAGGCCGCCGGGCTTGCCAGGAAGACCGATCTCGCGCTGGCCGGGGAGCTGCTGGACGAGGCCCTGGCCTGCTCGAGCCCGGCCGGTGAGAGCCTGAATGCGGCGCTGGGGAGGGCGGGGCTGATCGGCACCGCTGCATTCGCGGGCGACAAGCGCTGCTGGGAATGGGCTGCCTCGGACGCCAAGGAGGTGCGGGAAGCCGACTGGGTTGCCGGCCCCGATGAGACCCAGGACATGCCCCTGGACCTGGCCCGGGCCATGGCCGAGACGGCGGTCCTCGGCGCGACCTTCGGCTCGGGAGACCTGCAACGCGCGAAGCGCTTCGTCCAGGAGCACAGCGAGCTCGGGGGCTACGAGGCCGCCGAGGCGGTGTGGAGCGCGGGCATCTACGTCTGGGACCCCTCGCTGGCCTTCGACATCTCGGGCAAACTGCTGACCCGGCTGCAAAGTAGTCAGGCCCCGGTGCGTGGCTGCATCGCGGCCCTCGCCGCAGTACCCGCCTTCGCTCACCACCTGGTGGTTGCCGATAGTGACGCCTACGAGCGGGCCCTGCCGCTTTGGGATCGGGCACTGCAGCTCTCCGCAGGCTCGGCTTCCGCGACCGACCGCGCTGTGAGCGCCGCCGTGCTCTGCGCGGCGGCGGCCGCCGTGGACCCCGACCGGACTGCCGCGGCGGCTCAGGCCGCCGACGAGGGCCTCCGGGCCATGGAGGACCAGGACCTGCAGGACCAGACCGCGATCGTGGTCTGCGCTCTGGTGGCGGTGGGTGACCCGAAGGCCGCGGCGGACCTGACGGAGATCGTGGGGGACCCGCAGGCCCGCGCCCGAGTCCGCCTCACAACGGCGCAGGCGATGGTGTTCGACTTCGGCTCGCTGCGCAAGGAGCTATAGGAACTCAGGCCCAGAAGCCGATCCTCGCGTGGGAGTGTCATTCTGAGGGCCACGGCGTCCGGAGGGCGTGACCGGACTTGTCATTCTGAGGGCCATGGCGTCCGGAGGGCGCGGCCTGAGGAATCTCGTGGCATGTAGCGAGATCCTTCGCTATCCCGCTGCGCGAGATGGACGCTCAGGATGACAACTACGCCCTGCGCGCTCGTGTCCGCTCCCTGTTGTTCCTACGCCACCACTTGGGCACCTGTCTCTCCCGATCCCGTGGTCTGTGTGGCCCCAGCTCTTCCCGACGCCTCCCCCGGGCCAACCGGCGCACAGGTGAACGCCCCTGCCGTGGCGAACCTGCCGCGAAGTCTTCCACCCACCGTATGTAGGCCCCTGCCCGTCGGGGCGGCCGGCCACAAGCTGCCCGAAGCGCTTGTTCTCCCCGACAGAGACGGGACCAGACGGGATGTGGTGGCACAATCCCTCGCAGCACCGGCGGACCCCGCCAACCGGAGGTTGTCTATGCTCATGGAGGCTCGAATGCTCGCAGTCGTCGCTTGTGTATTGCTATTGTCGGTAGCCTGCGCTCAGACCATCACCTGGCAGCAGGCCAAACCCATGCCCCTGGGCAAGGGCGGCCAGGTCTGCGGCGTAGTCCAGGGCAAGGTCCTCGTCGCCGGAGGCACGCACTGGATCGATGGCGAGACCAAGGTCTGGTCCCGCGACCTGTACGTCTACGATCCGCAGCAGGACACCTGGAGCACCGGCCCCGAGATGCCGGTGGCTCTCTCCTACGGCACCGGTGGCGCCATTGGGGACAGGTTGTATGTGGTCTCCGGTAGCGACGGCGTTCGGGACTATGCGGATGTCTGGGTCTGCGAGCCCACAGCCGCCGGCTATCGGTGGCTGCGAGGGCCGTCATTGCCCGGTCCCCGCATCTACGGCGCCTCGGCGGTGATCGGTACCAGGCTCTATGTCTTCGGCGGCGCGGATGGCAACGCGCTCTCCGGGGAGCTGTACGACGACGTGTTGATGCTGGACACGGCCCGACTGGAAGATGGCTGGCAGGTGCTGGGGCAGATGCCGGGAGCGGGGCGTACGCTGATGACCGCCGCGGCGGTGGGCACCAGGGTCTACCTGTTCGGCGGCTACATGCGTCGCGGCGAGGGCTTCGCCAACTCGCGGGACGCTCTTGTCTTCGACGCCGGCTCCGGAAGCCGGGGCCGCGTGCCCCACATGCCGTGGGCCCCACGGTGCGCCGATGCCATCGCCGTGGGCGATCAGGTCTACCTGCTGGGCGGGTATGTGGAGTGGCGCGCGACGGCGGATGTGGACGAGGGCTTCACCGACCGCATCTTGCGGTTCGACCCGGAGCGGGGCACGTACACGGATGCCGGCACGCTCCCGATCCCCAACTGCGGGATGACGCCGCAGCTTCTGCCCGATGGCCGCATCTTCGTCTGCGGCGGGGAGGACGAGAAGAAGCATCGCACGGACCTGACGGCGATCGGCACGCTGCAGTAGCCGGCGATAGAATGCGTGGACAGGGGTGTGATCGCAGTGGCCAAGTGTCTTGCGCTGCTGGCCGGCCTCCTGCTCTGGGCGCGACCCGCCTGCCTTGCCGAGGATCTCCACCGCACCACGTTCGACGGCCTGACTCGCGAAAGCCTCTTCCAGAATACCTGGGGCGACAAGCCGGTCGAGGTGCTGGTCAATGGGGTCGAGGCCCAAAGCGGCCACGAGGGTGCCGGAGGGAGGCTGAAGCTGCAGTTCGGCGAGGACGCGCCCAATAACCTGTCCTACTGGACACTGAGCTTCCCCGAGCCGGTGCCCATCGTGCCCCAGATGGAGGCGATCTCTTTCCGGGTCAAGGCCAACGTGCCGGTGAGCATCAAGATACCCATCTCGCCCTTCGGGTTCATCTACCACGGCCCCACGGTGCAGCCCTCCGAGGACTGGCAGCAGGTGACCGTGGCCCACGCGTACTCCGAGTTGAAGGCCTGGTGTCTCCGGGGCGAGCAGGATTCGGACTTTGGTCTGATACCCGGTGTGATCGTGGCCATCGGGGGGACCCGGGGCGCGCCGGCGGATGTGTCGCTGGACGACGTGGCGATCACCGGAGCCGAGGGCGCCGTCGCCGCGGCGGCCCGGGAGCTTCAGCGGCGCCGGTATCGCCGCGTCGGTGTGGGCGTCGTCACGCTTCCCTGGAGCGAGCAGGGCCGCACGCTCAAGACCGTTCTGGACCGCCTGGACGAAGCGGCCCAGGCCGGCTCGGACATCGTCTGCCTCCCCATGGAGTGCGTCAAGAGCGATGGAGAGGCCATTCCCGGTCCCCTGAGCGAGGCGATTGCCGGCAAGGCCGCGGAGCACCGGATGTACGTGATCGGCAACCTCCGCGAGGCGGAGGGCGACGGCCGGTACGTGACGTCCTTCTTGTGCGATCGGGCCGGGCAGATCGTGGGCAAGTACCGCAAGTCCCACAAGCTGCCGGATGAGGACATGGACCTGGGAGACGACCTGCCGGTGTTCAAGACGGACTTTGCGACCATCGCCATGCGCGTCGGCTCTGATCGGTACTTCGCGGACATCGACCACGTCTACACCGCCAAGGGCGCGCGGATGATCTTCTGGAGCCAGCAGCCGGAGCCGGTGGAGGACGAGTACCTCCAGGACATGCCCGGTGCCGGGCGCACCGTGGACTACAACGTCTTCATCGCCTGCGCCAGGTATTCGTTCGACGCCCCCGGCTGGATCACCAACAAGTTCCCGCCCTACCGCGGCTGCCCCATCGGACGGTCGTATGTGATCAACCGCGAGGGACAGCGGGTCGCGGCCACCACAAGGAAGGGCTCGGTGGCCACCGCCGTGATCCCGTTCTCGGAGCTGCAGGGCAATGGGCGCGGCGCCAATTCCTCTTTGGCCTTTTCCGTCCTCACCGAGCCGGTAACCATGCCCCAAACCCGACAATGGGCCAAGCGCAGGATCCGCGTCACGGCCATCGAGAACCACGTGGGCATCGAGGACCTGCTGGCCAAGCTGGACGAAGCGGGGCGGATGGGCACCGACATCGTCTGCACCTACGAGTTCGTCTGGATCAGCGGGGGCTCGGCAGAGCACGTTGCAGCCCAGACCGCCCGAGCCAAGGAGAACCTGCGGCGGATCGCCGAGAAGGCCAGGCAGTGGGGGATGTACGTGCTGGTGGCCGGCGTGGTGGACCGCCTGGAACGCAATGAGGCCATCGTGTACGGGCGCGATGGGGAAGAGGTGGGAAGGTACTTCAAGATCATCCAGACCCATGACGAGCAGGTTTGTGGCGACGAGACGCCGATCATCGAGACGGATTTCGGGCGTATCGGGGTGCGCATCTGCGCCGACGAGGCCCTCGTCGAGCTGGACCGCAGCTACGGGGTCAAGGGCGCGGACATCATCTTTACCCCCACCCAGAGCTGGGGGCCCGATGCGCTCTACAGAAACCTCCGCGACATCTCGCGCTGCATGGATGCTCAGATGTTCCACGTCCAGGCCACCCATTCGTGCACCGAGGCGATGCATCGCAGTGTGATCATCGAGCCCACGGGCGTACCGGTTGCCAGGAGTCAGTACCGCAGCGACGGCCTGGTGACCGCCGTCATCGATCTGGATCGAGACCGGCCCCAGCGGTACGTGCGTAACTTCAGGCCGCATACCCCGGCGGGCTACCTCCCGGAGTATCAGCCCACGGCGCTGCCGGAAGAGCGCAATGACCTGAAGGAGACGATCCTTCAGCAGCGCCGGCCGGAGCTGTATCAGGTATTGGCCCCCAAGACGCCGTAGGTCGAGCTTCTCCGGCCGTCGGCTCTCGCTTGGCGGGACCGTTACCCGTTGACTCGCCGACTCGCCGACTCGGGACTCCCGAAAGGACGGGCCCAATGTCCACGATACGCGTTGCCTGCCAGACGTACACCTGGGAGATGCTGGGAGATCGGTGGCAGGGGAAGGTCACCGAGATCCTGGGTTGGATCGCCGACGCGGGATACGCCGGGATCGAGATCACCTCCAACATGATCCGGGAGTTCGCCGGCCGTCCTGACGAGTTCCTCGGGGAGCTTGAGGCGCGCGACCTGCGATTGGCCTGCTTCGCCTACTCCAGCCCCAGCGGGTTCACGAACTCGGCGAGCCGTAGCGCGGACCTGGACGGCGCCCTGGAGGCCATCGAGTTTGTCCGCCGGTTCCCGGAGCCGCGCCTGGGCCTCGGAGGCGCCGCCGGCCCCTCGCGCGAGAACGCAAGGGCCAAGCTGGACCTGGCGATCGCCCTGTACAATGAGATCGGTAGGGCGGCGAAGGCCGCCGGGGTCTCGGCCAACGTGCACCCCCATTCGCATCACGGCTCGCTCCTGGAGACGGCCGAGGAGTACGACTACCTGCTTTCGCAATTGGACCCAGATTGCGTCAGTTTCGGTCCCGACACCGGACACATCGTTCGCGGCGGCCAGGACCTGCTGGCATGCCTCGGGCGCCACCTGGATCGCATCACCCACCTGCATCTGAAGGACGCCGACGCCAATCGCGACTGGCGGCCACTGGGAGAGGGCCTGTGCGATTTCGCGGGTGTACTGAAGCTGCTGGAGGGCGCCGGCTATCGGGGTTGGTTGGTGGCCGAGGAGGAATCGGCGGAGGCGGGCACCGACGGAGTGGGAGCGATCCGGAGGAACCGGGAGTACCTGAGGGCGCTGGGGTGCTGAAGGGGAGCGATGGGAGAACGGCAGAAGGCGAACGGCTCACCACGGAGACACGGAGAGCACAGAGTTCCACAGAGAACGGCGAGTGGGGGAGAGGCGAGACGGGCTAACGGCTGAACACAGACACACAGAGACCCGGAGTACGGCGGAGTAAGGCTGCGTACGGCGGAGCAAGGCAGAGGACGACTGAGAGCGGC
This sequence comes from uncultured Armatimonadia bacterium, assembly GCA_964423635.1. Lineage (GTDB taxonomy): Bacteria > Armatimonadota > Zipacnadia > Zipacnadales > JABUFB01 > CAYRFY01. The sequence continues at coordinate 10,691 of CAYRFY010000203.1, forward strand.
GGGGTCGGGCAAGATGGCGCCGTCACTCGCCCTCCGCTGCCCGGAATCACACGAGAGGCCGAGCACGTCCGCGAACCAAGAGGGAGGCCCCCATGACCCACCGCGAGCGCTACGTCGCCTGCATGACGTTCCAGCTCTTCGACAGGCCGGTGCTGCGCGAGTGGTCACCGTGGGGCAGCACAATCGTCCGTTGGAAGCAGGAGGGCATGGAGGGCGACTACCCGCCGGAGCTTGCGGAGTGCGACCCGAAATGGGGGATCCCGGTCAACTTCGGGCCGCTGCCGGCTCAGGAACGTGTCGTCATCGGCGAGGACGAGGCGACAGTCACCTTCATCGACGACCGCGGCATCACCCGGCGGGATTTCAAGAGCGGCTCGACCACCTCAATGCCGGACTTCGTGGACTACCCGATCAAGAGCCGTCGCGACTGGGAGGAAGACCTCGCCTGGCGCTACGACCCCGACACCCCCGGGCGCTTCCCTGACAACTGGTCGGAGCTGGTCAAGCAGTGGAAGAGCCGCAAGGTGCCGCTGGTCATCTCCGCCTACCCGCATCTTGGCATGTTCGGCCCTCTGCGGGACCTCATCGGCATCGAGTACATGGCCCCCATGTTCTATGACGACCCCGGCCTGATCCGCGACATTGCCACCCACTGGGGTGACTTCCACTACCGCATCCTGGAGCGCCTTCTTTGTGATGTAGTGCCCGACGCCGTGCACTTCTGGGAGGACATGGCGTTCCACACCGCGCCGCTCATCTCGCCCCGCATGTTCCTGGAGTTCTTCGGCCCCCACTACCGGAGGATCAACGACCTGCTCATCGAGGCGGGCGTGCCCGCGCGGGGCGTGGACAGCGACGGCGACTCGCGGCTGCTCATCGAGCCCTTCTTGGAGTGCGGCCTCAACTGCCTGTGGCCGCTGGAGGTCGCGGCCCACATGGACGCAGGGGCCCTCCGCGCCCGACACGGAAAACGCCTGCTCCTGCAGGGCGGCATCGACAAGCGCGCTCTCGCCCTGGGTCGCGAAGCCATTGACCGTGAATTGGAGGCGAGGCTGCCGCTGTGCAGGGAGGGCGGCTACATCGCCACCTGCGACCATTTGCTGCCCCACGACATCTCCTACGACAACTTCCGGTACTACTGGCGGCGGAAGAAGGAGATGCTGGGGGTCGAGTAGAGGAGAACGGACAGGAGAAGAACGGAAAACGTCTCACCACGGAGACACGGAGAGCACGGAGAACAGCCGACGACGGAACACA
>CAYRFY010000204.1:0-11861 GCA_964423635.1 uncultured Armatimonadia bacterium
ACGTCCTTTCCCACAGCTTAGCCCAGCGCACCGGGCGAGACGCCCGCGGTCCCAGCAACGGCCAACGGCGAACGACACGGGGCGCTAAACACATACCTCGCTACGCGAGATTGACGCTCAGGATGACAGAACCGGGCCGGCCGGACTTCTCGGCCGGACCTCTAGCCGAACCGCCCCATCACATACTGGTCCGTGCGCTCGTCTCGCGGGGCGGTGAACATCTGCTCCGTGGGTCCCTCCTCGATCAGCTCCCCCAGGAGCATGAACACCGCGCGGTCCGAGGCTCGGGCGGCCTGCTGCATGTTGTGGGTCACGATGAGGATGGTATAGCTCTCACTGAGTCGGCGCATCAGGTCCTCGATGTGCAGCGTCGAATATGGGTCCAGCGCCGAGCAGGGCTCGTCCAGCAGGATGACCTCAGGCTCCACCGCCAGCAGGCGGGCGATGCAAAGCTGCTGCTGGGCGCCGACGGAGAGGTCCAGAGCGTACTGATCCAGCTTGTCGGCCACCTCGTCCCAGAGGCCCGCGCCGCGCAGGCTCTGCTCGAGGACCTCATCCAGCCGGTCTTTCTCCACGCTGCCGTGGGCCCGCGGGCCGAAGAGCACGTTATCCCGCACCGAGCAAGGAAACGGGTTGGGGCGCTGGAAGACCATCCCCACACGCTTGCGCAGTGATACCACGCTGCTGCCGGGGCCGTAGATGCTCTTGCCGTCCAGGAGAACGTCGCCCTCCACCCGCGCCCCGGGCACCAGGTCGTTCATCCGGTTGAAAGTCCGAAGCAGCGTGGACTTGCCACAGCCCGAGGGGCCGATGATGGCCGTGATGCTGCAGGGCCGGATGCCCAAGCTCACGTCCTTCAGAGCGTGGAAGGAGCCGTAGTACAGGTTCAGATGCTCGGCCGCCAGCTTGGGAGTGGCTTGTTGGTCCACTAGCCGAACCTCCCCTGCAGGAAGTCGGCCGTCCGCTGGTCGCGGGGCGTGGTGAACATGTCCGCCGTCGGCCGCCATTCCACCAGCTCGCCCATGAGGATAAACGCCACTCGATCCGTGGCGCGCGAGGCCTGCTGCACATTGTGGCTCACGAGGATGATGGTGTAGCGCTCCTTGAGTGTCTGCAGCGCCTGCTCGATCTTCAGAGTGGAGATGGGGTCCAGGCCCGAGCACGGCTCGTCGAGCATGAGAATCTCCGGGTGGGGCGCCAGGGCGCGGGCGATGCACAGGCGCTGTTGCTGGCCGCCGGAGAGCCGCAACGCCGAATCCTCGAGGCGGTCCTTGACCTCATCCCACAGGATCGCGTCACGCAGCGCCTGTTCGGCGTGCTCGTCCAGGAACTTGCGGTCCTTGACGCCGGCGATGCGCAGGCCGAAAACGGCGTTCTCGTAGATGGTCTTGGGCAGGGGTGTGGGGAGAGCGAAGACGACCCCAATGCGGCGGCGCAGCTCATTGACATCCACTTCCGGGGCATGGATGTCCTGCCCATCGATGAGGACGCGCCCTTCGTGGCGGCAGATGGGGATGCGGTCATTGAGACGGTTGATGGACCTAAGCAGAGTGGTCTTCCCGCTGCCGCTGGGACCGGTGATGCCCAGGACCTCGTTGGCGTAGACCGGCAGGCCGACGGACTTGAGGGCCTCGGTGGTGCCGTAGAAGACACGGAGGCCTTCGGTGGCGATCTTCGGGCTGGCAGGAGACGCAGGATCGGCGGATGGCATGATGGTATGGGCGGCTTTCGTTCAGCGGATGTCGTGGTGAATCGGCCTCCGGGCGAGCGACCGAGCAGGGCGCCGTGGCGCACAAGAGCCGTGGCCGGGAAGCCCGCGCTCACCGGGAAACGTCATTCTGAGAGCGTCCGCTCCCGGAGGGAGCAGCTCGAAGAGTTTGCTGTGATATCGGGCGAGATCTTTCGCACAAGCGGCGCAGGCCCGGGCCTGCGGCGCCGGCGCTCCAGAATGACAGGTTCACGGCCGGTCGGGCTTTCCGCTCACATTATGCATGAACGCTTTGGAGCCACATTTGGCCGTAACCGCGCCCGAAACGCTCGCGCCAAGGCCGTTCTCCCCCCTCATCCCGTCTCGCCGGTCGTATCGGCGAGTAAGGGAGAGGGGGGCCGGGGGGGTGAGGCGACGTGAATCGGCGCTTGCCCGGAACCTGCATCATCTGAGTTTCCGGCCCGACTCAGCGGGTCCGTGACCCGCCGAACGGGTCTTTCGCCACGCCCCTACGTCACCTTCGCCCGGAAACGCACCATGATCGCGTTGGCGGCCATGTTGATCAGCAAAATGGTGATGATCAGTACCGCCGCCGTCCCGTAAGCGTGGGGCATCGAGAGCCCCTCACGGGCCAGGATGTAGAAATGCACGGCCATGGTGCGTGTGGGGCTGAACACGGTGAGCGGGATCCGCAGCGCCGTGCCGGCGGTGAAGATCACCGCCGCCGTCTCGCCCACGCAGCGCCCGATGCTCAGCACCACGCCGGTCATGATTCCGGGCAGGGCGACGGGAAGCACCACCCGGGTCACCGTCTGCCAGGCGGTGGCGCCGGCTCCGAAGGACACCTCGCGATAGGAGGCCGGGACGGCGCGGATCGCCTCCTCCGCGGTGCGGATGATGGTCGGCAGCACCATGATCGCCAATGTCAGGCCACCGGAGAGCACCGACCAGCCCAAGTGCAGGTAGATGACGAAGAAGATGAACCCGAACAGGCCGAAGATGATGGAGGGCACTCCGGCCAGGCACTCCACCCCGAATCGGATGAAGCGCGCCAGGCGCCCGGCCGGGGTATACTCCGTGAGGTAGATGGCCGTCCCCACTCCCAGAGGAGTGGCAACGAGCAGCGCCACCACGGTGAGCAATAGAGTGCCCACGATGGTGGGGAAGATACCGCCCTCGCGGCCCATGCGCTCCGGGGAGGCCAGCAGGAACTCCGGGCTCAGCACGGGCAGGCCCTTGGCCAGGACAAGCGCGATGATCCCCGCCAGCACCGCGAGGGTGAACACTGCCGCGGTCCACAGCGCGACCACCGCCACGCGGTGGGTTGTCTCCGGGTTCACACGGCGCCGCGGTCTTTGGGCTTCGGCCGCCGACATCAGCGCTCCCCCCTACGTCGGGAGGGCAGATGGGCCAGCGTGTTGAGTGCCATGATGAACAGGAAGAGGACCACCCCGGTGGCGAACAGCGCTTCGCGGTGCTCGCCGGTGGCGTAGGCCATTTCAAGGGCGATATTGCTGGTGAGGGTTCGCGCCGGCTGCAGCGGACTGTGGGGCAGGCCGGTGGCATTGCCCACGACCATGATGACGGCCATGGTCTCGCCGATGGCCCGCCCCATGCCCAGCACCAGTGCCGCCGCGATGCCGCCCCGGGCCGCGGGCAAGACCACCCGGGTGATGGCCTGCCACTGCGTCAATCCCAGGGCCAGGGCGCCCTCGCGGTACGAATTGGGCACCGCCTCCAGCGCGTCCTGGGAGATGCTGATGACGGTGGGCAGCACCATGGTGCCCAGGATCACGGCGGCGGCGAGAATCGAAAGACCGGGGCCGCCCAAAGTCTCCCGGATCAGGGGCACCAAGACGATGATGCCCACAAAACCGTAGACGACCGAGGGGATTCCGGCCAGAAGCTGGATCGCCGGCCGCATCAGGTCGGACACCCTGCGCGGCGCGATCTCCACCAGCAGCACGGAGCAGGCCACACCCAGCGGCCCGGCGATGACCAACGCGCCGATGGTCACCCACACCGAGCCCACGATCATCGGCAGAATGCCGAAATCGCCTTTGGTGGGGGCCCAGCGATGGCCGAACAAGAAGGGCAGCACACCCTCACGGAAGATGATGGGCGTGCCCTCGATGAAGACGAACAGGGCGATGAGGGCCAGCACTCCCACCGAGGACAAGGAGGCGATCAGCAGCGATCTTTCAATGACTATCTCGCGCAGCCTCATGGGGTCTGCCCTGCCGTCACGGGGATATAGCCCTCGTCGGCGATGATCTGCCGGCACTCGGGGCGGACGACGTAGTCCAGATAGGCCCTGGCCGCGGGGCCGGGCTCGCCTTTGGTCAGCAGCAAGAACGGGCGGGTCATCCTGTACCGCCCGCGAATCACGGTCTCGTGGGTGGGCTGCACTCCATCCAGAGCCACCGCGGCGACCTCGTCGGTAACCATCCCCAGAGAGACGTAGGCGATGGCATTGCGGTCGCCGGCGACGATGGCTCGAGCGGCGCCGGTGGAATCTTGGACGATCGCCTCCGGCGAGATCTCGGTGTCCTGCCCCATGACCAGCTCCTCGAAGGCCCCGCGGGTGCCGGAGCCCTCCTCCCGGGTGATGCAGGTGATCTCGTGGGAGACCCCGCCCAGTTGGTCCCAACGCCGTAGGCGCCCGGAGAAGATGTCGCGGGCCTGAGCCGTTGTCAGGGCCTTGATCGGGTTGGCCGGGTGGACGATGAGCACGATGGCATCGCGGGCCAGGAGGAAGCTCTGCAGGCCGGTCTCTTCGGGCTTGAGGTTACGCGAGGACATCCCGATACCCGCCGCTCCGGAGAGCGCGGCGCTGATGCCGGCGGAGCTCCCGCCGCCCTGCACATTCACCTGCACCCCCGGGTGCTGGGCCATGTAGCGATCGGCCAGCATCTCGGCGATGGGCTGCACGGAACTGGAACCGGCGACCGTCAGTCCCGCCGACTGCGGGCGCGGGCATCCGGCCAGCAGGGCGATGGCGACACACAGCGCCGCCGGCCCGACTACGCGACCTCGTCCGGCGCGGGGGCCCCCCGGCCGTGGCGGCGGCCCGAGACGAACCTCCGCGGCGTGCTCATCGGTCTGAGACGATTGCCGGCTAGTCCTCATGGTCCACCGCATCCTCCGGCGGTTCGGCAGGCGAAGGCTCGGATGGCTCGGCGCTGTGCTGTCGCTCCCACTCCTCCGACCGCCACGGCCAGCGCGAGCCCGTCTCGGCGTAGGCGATGCGCTCGATGATGTTCTTGGTGTGATCGCCCAGACGCTCCAGATAGCGGGCGACGAACATCAACTCGCTGGCCTGACGCACCACGCGCGGCTCCCGCTGCATCCAGTCCAGGAGCTGGCCGTACACGCGCTTGTAGATACGGTCGACCTCCTTGTCCCGATCCCGCACGCTCTTGCCGAAGACCACGTCGCGGCTCACATAGGTCTTGAGCGCATCGCGGATCATCTCCTCGACGATGCGCCCCATTTCCGGGATGTCCTCCAGGGGGGCGAAGTGGGGCTCGTCCACCAGCCGGATGGCGCAGCGGGCGATGTCGGAGGCGTAGTCGCCCACGCGCTCCAGGTTGGTGACGGCTTTCAGGGCGCTGGCAACTCGGCGCAGATCCCGGGCGACCGGCTGCTGCAGGGCCAGGATGCGCATGGACGTCTGCTCGATCTCGTCGTCGAATTGGTTGGCCAGCTTGTCGCGCCGGCGCACCTCGCGGGCGAGGGCCTCGTCCTGCCGTACCAGCGCGTCCATGGCGTCATGGAGCATGGCGACCACGAAGGCGCCCATGCGCAGGACGCTGTCATCGAGCCTGGCAAGTTGGGCATCAAAGTCGCTGCGGATGGAGGTCATCGGCGATCACCACTTCCCGTGCTGCGGTGTGCGACCGTGTTGGTGTGGCGGGCCCGGGCCGCCGGCCGTGGGCTCTAGAGAGCGTACCACATCCCTTGCCGCGGGCTCAACGGTGGCTGAGGGATAAGGCTCGACCGGGCCGCGGGAGGACCCGAGGCGTGGAAGGACCCCTCGCCCGGCGGGACCGCCGAGTCGGGCTGGAAACTCAGACTATGCAGGTTCCGGCGAAGTGCGCCCACATCGTCTAATCCCCCCCGCATACCTGTGGCAAGGCGCTGGGTCGTGCCTCCCCCCGCCTGCGGGGGGATCGAGGGGGGTGCCGTAAGGCCGGCGGTCCGCAACGGCCGGGACCCCACCTTGGCCCTCCCCCGCAGGCGGGGAGGGAGCACGGCCAACGGCTCCTCGTCGCCGGCCCCTTGCTCCGCCAAACGGCGGAGACGGGACGGGGGAGGCGCTCCCGCCGAGCTGGAGCGATCATCCCGTGCGCGACTGGGGCGAGGTATGGGCCCAGTTCGCTGAGGCATGATCTGAGTGGAAACCCCGATCCCGCAGGGCGGGACGCTCACGAACGCCTTGGTCGCGGCGCCAGAGCTTCCTTCGAACACCAAGAAGCGCGCCCATGTCGGCCTCTAGCGCGCCAACGTCGTGGGCAGGGCTTTGATCTGCTCCAGTATGGGATCGGTCTCAAACAGCGAGGCCTCGTCGCGCGCCAGGAGATAGTCGCGCAAGACCACGGGGAAATACACCACGGTGTCGGGGGAGAGGCCGAAGCGGACACGCCCGCCGGTGAAGTCTCTCATCCGGTCGCGGTCGGTGGCCAGATGGTACCGCTCCGCGCGCTGCCGGGCGTTGATCCCCTCCTCCATCTCCCACGGGTTGATGCCCGCCACGATCTCCCCATGCAGCGGGAGCGATTGGACCTTGGGCCGCAGATCCTGGGCGACCGCGTCCAGATAGCGCTCCCCGGGCTCCACGTGATGGTACGCCAACGTCAGGCCGTGGTCGTACTCGCTGTGCCACTCCAGCCCCGCCGTGTCGGGGTGTGGGTACCCCCAACCGCCGCCGGGCGATTGGGTGCGGGCCATGAAGTCGTTGAGGGCCACAATCGTGGCCCGAAGACGCTCGTCCTCCGGCCGGTGCCGCAGCAGGTACGGCAGCGCATTGGTGGCGTACTGGACGATGTAGGGCTTGACGAAGGGGTTGCGATAGCCCTCGTCATCGAACTGCAGGTACAGGTCGTTGCCCACGGCGGGCTTGCCGCTCTCCGTAAACAGCAGGTCCTCGCCCTGGACTTCCTGGAAGGTCGCCCACAGGTGGTCGGCCTTGGCCAGGTACTCCGGCCGCCCGGTGTACTCGTAGAGCTTGACGAAGTCGGTGACACAGCCGATGACCCGGGTGTACGAGAGCCCGGCATGCTGGTGCTGTATGCCCCACTGAGCGGCGGCCTCGGCGGTCTCGGCGAAGCGCGGGTCGCCGGTCTCCTCGTAGGCCAGGTAGAAGTTGCTGAACCCCTTGTGCACGTAGGTCTCGCCCCGGTCGTAGCGGACCATGTAGGTCCCGGGACCGTGGGGGCTCCCGGGCCGATCGCGCCAGCCCCTGCCCCGCCGGCAGACCCCGTAGAACTGCTCCTTGGGACCCCAGTACATGCCCAGATTGTTAGTGTTCTCCGCCCACTGTAGCGCGATGCTTCGCAGCCGGGCGTCTCCCGACCGGAACCAGTCCTCCCACACGTACTGGGAGTGGTTGAAGCGCACCATGCTATTGTAGGCGGGGCGTCGTTGCTGGGGGGCCCAGGAGGTCATGTTCCCCCAGTCGTCGCCGCTGACGGACATGCCCTCCAGTGCCCGTACGTGCTTGTCCACCAGCTCTCGCAACAGCGGAGATTCAAGGCTCAGGGGCGGGCCGGTCCTGTACACGGCGTCGTAGGCCTCCCAGGAGGCATGGGCGTGCACCGGCGCATCGAGGGAGGCGGCCAACTGCTCCACGGTGCCCGGACAAAGCACGACCTCGCTCACCCGGTATTGGCCCTCCTGGATCATCAGGCGGCCGTCCTCTTCCATGGGCGTGTCCTCCGGCTGGTCGAGAGGCTCGGTGCGCCCGGAGCGCACGCGCACCGCACCCCCATCGGCGGCGCACTCCAAGGCTCCGCGGTTCTGACGCAGGGCCAGGGGATTGGCCACGGTGACCGGGGTGTCGCCGGCAAGGGTGACGGGCAGGAGCAATTGCGGGTTGTCCGTGTACGTGCTATCGGGGTCCAAGGCGAGGAAATGGGTAGCGGCGGGCCGAAGCTCCGGGAGCGTGGCCCCGGGCAGCGTGAGCTCCCAGCCGAAGTCCGGCGTCCAGCGGTCGCCCTCACCGGCATGCTGCAATCGGTGCACGAGCCAAAGCTCGCCGCCGCGCGTCACCTTCACCTCGACCTCGCGGCGCCACCGCTCGCCCGGTGTGCGGAGCCGCAGCCAGACCATCTGTGGCCCGTCCTCGATGATCTCGCCGGTAACCGGCCCCGTCTCGCCCAGTTCGGGGCCATAGGGCTGCAGCGTCCCCAACGGGGCGCCCGCGGCGGAGGTGAGTTCCACCCGGTCGCCGCGCACCGTCAGGCTGAAGGGGTCCGTGTTGATCCGCAAAGGCTCGCCCGGTGCGAGCATGGAAGGTCCGGCCGGTGGGGCGGTGAGGTTCGGAGCGTAGACACCCCGGCAAGTCTCCCCCGCCTGAAGCGACACGGGGACGCTGAGTATCACCCGCCGGGCGGAGCCGTCCGGATGGGAGGTGACCCGCCGCGCCTGGGCCGCTACGGTGTCGGCGCCGATGCGCACCGCCGCGGGAGGCGCCTCGGCGATCAGGCCCGGGGGGATCGGCAACGACACCCGGGCAACGGTCTGCACGGGGAGGGCGGAGGGGTTGGTGATGGTGAAGGTGACGGCTTCGGTATCGGCGGCGGCAGAGGCGGGTAGCAGAGTGGTGGCGAAGAGGAGCAACACACACATGGCAGGGCCTCCCTGCGGAGCTTTCGGGACGCGCCGGTGTGGGCGAAGGTTCGCTACGCCACCCGCTTATCCCTTGCCGGATCGGGCGGAGGGATCGGCCGGAGAGAGCCGGCGCTCATCGCAACGCCGGTGTGCCGGCGCCACCCGGAGAGACAAGTGCGCTGCGAGAGAGACCGGACGGCAATGGCAGAAGTCCAGCGGCGCTGGCTACGGCTGCCGGAGCGTGCTCGCCTGGCCCTGCTGATCCTGGCGGTCGTGATCTGTACCGGCGCGCGTCTGAGCAACCACGCCGGCGGTGATCCGCTCAGCGGCCCCGACTGGCCCGAGCTGCTCCCGCATCTGGAGACCGCGGACGGGCGGGAGATCCTGAGCTGGTTCACCGGGGACTGGGTGCAGCACAACGGGTACTACCGTCCGCTCAGCAGCCTCTCATTCCTGCTTGACTATGTGGCCGTCGGCGAGGACCATCCCTTGTACTGGCGGCTGCACAATCTGGTTCTGATGGCCGGCGTCGCGGCACTTCTGGCCGCCCTCACCCGAGCACTGACGGGCAGCGACGCGGCGGGTCTGGTAGCCGGAGTGGTGTCCATGGGGGCCAGGACGGAGGGCGCGGTGATGTTCCGCGTTTCCCCGCGCACGGATGTGCTGTGCGCCCTGTTCCTGCCGGCCTCACTGCTGTGGATGCTGAGCTGGGCCCGGGGCAGCGGGCCGGGCGCTCTGGCGGCGGCGCTGGTGGCGGCCGGTCTGTCGGTCCTGAGCAAGGAGGCGGGCCTGCTGCTGGGCGCGCTGGTACCGCTCACGCTGTGGGCGAAAGGGGCCTCGCGGCGCCGGATCACCGTGGCCGCCGGCGCCTGCTTGGCGGTGTTGCTGGTCTACTGGCTCGCCCGCAGCCACTTCCTCCAGGTTCCTGCGTGGTCGCTGTCCATGCCTGTTCGGCAGTTCCCCCTGCACTCGCGGGGGCTGGTGGTCTTGCGAACCGTTCTGCCCGTTGCCTGGTCGGTGCACGCCTGGGCGGGCTTCGTGCCGATCCAACTGCTACTGGCCACGACATGGCTGAGGGCCCTGGGGGACCTGGCCGAGCTCGCGCAATGGCCGCTGGTGGCGGTGCACCGGGTCCGACTCCTGCTCCTGGGTGTGCTGTGGCAGGTGGCGGCCGTGGTGCCCGTGACCAACTACGCCCTGCTCTCGCCTCAGTACCTTTACCTTCCGGGCCTGGGGGACTGCTTCCTGTGGGGTTGCGCCGTCGCGGGGGCGGCCGCCATCGCGGGCCGGAGGCTCTCTCACCTGCGGCCCGCCCAGGAGCAGCGGCAGACACCGGTATCCCCGCAGTAGTGAAGCATGGCGCCGGGGCATGCTGAAGGGCCGGAGGGGCTCGGATACATGGTTGGGGCCACCGCTTGAGCGAGGCGCCGCAGCAAGGGGGACGAAGCGCGCCACATATCGCAAGATTTGGCAAGCGCAGACCCGACAAAAATGTTCTATCGGGGGGACGGCGGAGTATAATGGGAGCGCGCCGCGGCCCGAGTCGCCACAACGGCGGGGTGAACGTGGGCTTCATGGACGGGCATGCCAAGTGGCTCAGTCGCAGCGAGATCGAGGGCGACTCCGGCTTTGAAAGCGCCTCCAAGTACTGGTGGGGACGCTAGCGCCTGTCGGCAGGACGCCGCATCCGCAAGCGAAGAAGCGGGGCGAAGGCATCGGCCTTCGCCCCGCTTGTGTTCTGTGCCACAGTGCCGCGAGCCTTGCAGGCGCGGCTGAGAAGACCACCTTCGCCGAGAGTGTCATTCTGAGAGCGTCCGCTCCCGGCAAGAGCAGCTCGAAGAATCTCCTGGGATGCAGCGAGATCCTTCGCCCAAGCGTCGCAAGCTCGAGCTTGCGACGCCGACGCTCAGGATGACATCTTGACGGCAAAGCCGGCTTGTCGACTGGACCTCTAGACCTTGACCTCGGCGCCGCTCTTGGAGGACGCGTAGATCCCGTCCAGGATGCGCTGGGTGATGATGGCCTCCTCGGCGGGTACCGGCTCCGGGAGGTCCTTTTGGACGCACTCCACGAAGGCCCGGATCTCCTCCTTGTGACCGCCCTCGCCGCTGAGGATATCCGGCGAGGCCACCGTCAGGCCCCCGAACTCCTCGCGGATCAGCTTCAGCGGCGAGCTCTGCACCCCGCCCTTGGTGCCGCAGATCATGGTGGAGAACACATCCTCGGCGATGTTCAAGGCCCAGCTTGCCTCCAATACCAGCGACGCCCCGTTCTTGAACCTCACGTAGCCGACGCCGAAATCCTCGACCCCGTACTTCTTCGGGTCCCAATTGCCCATGCCCGCCACCTGCGGCCCCTTGCGGGTGCCGATGGGATCGTACACCTGGCCGGAGACGGACACCGGCTGCGGGAAGCCCATGAGCCACAAAGTCAGGTCGAGGATGTGCACCCCGATGTCGAAGACGGGCCCGCCGACGGAGAGTTCCTTGGAGGTGAAGGCACCCCAGCCGGGGATGCCGCGGCGGCGCAGGGCCATGGCCCGGGCGTAGTACACATCGCCCGCGGCGCCGGAGTCCATGAAGTCTTTCATGGCCCTGGACTGCGGGCTGAAGCGGGCGGTCTGGCCGATCATCAGCTTGACCTTGGCCCTCTTGGCGGCCGCCGCCATCTTCTTGGCCTCGGCCACGCTAATGGCCATGGGCTTTTCCACCAGCACGTGCTTGCCGGCCTTCAGGGCATCCATCGTGGGCTCGAAGTGGAAGGCGTTCGGGGTGCAGACGCTGACGATGTCAATCTCGTCCATCTGGAGCATGGGCGCCCAGTGCTCGAACTGATTGGGGACCTCGAACTTCTCCGCCGCGGTCTCTCTGGCGCTCTTGGACACATCACAGACGGCCAGCATCCGCACATCCGGCAGAGCGGCGAAGGCCGGCATGTGCGCTCCCTGAGCGATCCCTCCCGAACCGACGATGGCAACTCCCAGCTTTTTCCTGGCCATGTGACAACTCCTCCCGGCGGCCCTGTGGGCGCGCGGCAAGTATTAGGTGTCGCTCGTGCAGAGCGACTTGCGGACGTGTCGCGGAACGGCGGAGCCGTTGCCGTTTGCCGTTGGCCGTAGCCCTCTCCTGAGCGGTGTGTGCGAAGGAGAGGGAAAGCAGGGCCGCAGGACCTGCAGGGAGGGGCGCCGTCTGCCGTTTTCCGTTTGCCGTTGTTGTTGGATGGCCCTCGGCGCGGTACAGGCCCGCGCCCTACAGAACGGCGGCGCCGTTGCCGTTGTAGGGCGGCGACCTGTGCGCCGCCGTCGTTGGCCGTTGTTGTTGGA
>CAYRFY010000205.1:0-1289 GCA_964423635.1 uncultured Armatimonadia bacterium
AACTGGGCGGCGCTGGTGGACGAGTCGGGCTTCGGTGTGGGCGTCTACGAGCCGGGCGTGTACCACTTCATCGGCGGATTCGCGGGCGAGCCCGGAGCCGGGGGGCCCACAGACGCCCCCACCGGCTATATCGCCCCACTCCACAACGAGATCATCGACTGGAACATCGACTACGACTACCGCTATACCCTGATCCCGGGCACCATCGACGAGATCCGGGCCGCCGTCTACGAGATGGGCTCTGCCCCTGCTCCGCCCTCATGGCGGTTCTCGCAGGACAGACAGCACTTCACCTACGTCAACGCCACGGACTCAGGCTGGCCCATTCGGGGTGAGGTGGATGTGCTTGTCGAGGGCCAAGACCCTCAGTTGATCGGGCCTGCCGGACTGTGGAAGGCCGAGGATGCGCCGAAACTCAAGATCGAGGCGGCTATCACCGGGGGCGATGCGGAGGCGCAGGTGTTCTGGTCACGCAACGACGCCCCCGGCTTCTCTCAGGAGCGCAGCGTGACGTTCACGCTCCCGGCCGACGGCCGGCACCACGTCACAACCGTCGACATCTCGCGCAACCCCGAGTACCGGGGCTGCATCACGTCGCTGCGCCTCGACCCCGTTTTGGGGGGCACACCCGGCCAGAGAGTGCGCATCCGGTCGATCGGGTTTGCCGGGCCTTAGCATCGCATGCCGACATCGGCGGAGGTGCTCGCGCCGCCGACGGCGAAGACAGGTGCCCAACCGAGCAACACACCTGCAAGGGAGGTAACAGGCATGGCTTTCATGCCGGCGCTGGCGCAGTTCATCGACTTCCAGGACCCCAAGGAGTGCGCCCGGATACGGGCGATCAAGCGCAGTCAGATCAAGAAGCACGCCAACAAGGACTTCAAGATCAACATCATCGAGACCACCGAGGAGTTCTACGCGGCTTTCGCGATGGACATCGTCAAGCGCATCGTGGCGGCCCGCGACGAGAGCCGCGAATGCGTCTTGATCCTGCCCGTCGGGCCGGTGCCGCAGTATGCCATCGCGGCCAAGATCATCAACGACCTGGGCATCGACTGCTCCCACCTTGTCACCTTCAACATGGATGAGTACGCCGATGAGAACGGCGTCACGGCTCCGGCCGAGTGGGAGGGCAGCTTCGCCACCGCGATGTGGGCCAACTTCTTCGGTCGCCTCGACAAGAAGCTGCGCCCCAAAGAGGCCAACATCCACTTCCCGAACTCCGACAACATCAACGACTACTCGCAGATGATCAAGGACCGCGGCGGCGCCGACTGCTGCTATGGGGG
>CAYRFY010000205.1:1299-1661 GCA_964423635.1 uncultured Armatimonadia bacterium
AAGGCGACGGCGCGTATCGTCGAGTTGACGCCGATGACTATCATGCAGAATGCCCTGCACTCCTTCGGCGGTGACTGGAGTTGGGTGCCCCCGAAGGCCGCCACCATCGCCCCGGCCGACATCCTCGGCGCCAAGCACCGCAGCTTCTGGCTGGACGGCATGTGCGGCCCCGGCACACCCATGTCCTGGCAGCGGTTCATTGCCCGCCTTTGCGCTCACTGCAAGCCCACCCCATTCGTTCCGGGTAGCATCCTGCAGACGGTGCCCACGGACTACACATTGATCAGCGGAGTGGCCGACGACGTGAAGATCGAGATGTCCTAGAAGCGCCTGGCGCCCACACGCTTGCGGGAGAGACTCAC
>CAYRFY010000205.1:1671-2750 GCA_964423635.1 uncultured Armatimonadia bacterium
GGGTGAGTCTCTTCGCGCTAGCGGCTATGCCCCGGAGAGCGATCTGCCCCCGGTTGTCTTGGCCGCAGCGCCGTCCCGGCGCGCTACAGGCCCGCGCCCGGTCGCCTTGGCCGCAGTGTCACCCCGGCGCGGTACAGGCCCGCGCCCTACAGGGAACGGCTACGGCCGTGGCCTGGCAACACACGGCGGAGAGGATTTCAGACGGGAGTTGAGGTCGCGATGGAGCCCATACCCTTGCTCCATGTCGCCGACGTACATCTTGGAGGGTCGCAGCGGGCATTTGGCGACCAGGTCGCCGGTCACCAGCAGCGCATCGAGGCCGCCTTCGCCCGCTGCGTCGATGCCGCCATAGCCCGGCGAGTTCAGGCCGTGCTCATCGCCGGCGACCTGTTCGTCGTCCCCCAGCCCAGCGAGCGGGCGGTGCAGGCTGCCCTGCGGCAACTGCGGCGTCTGGCCACGGCTCGCCCCCCCATTCCCTCCTTCATTCTTCCCGCCAACCATGACTGTCTGGGTCCCGGTTGCGTCTACCACCGGCCGGAGATGGCCATGGACGGCGTGCACATCTGGCAGAGTCCGGAGCCCACGACGTTTCACATTTGCGGCGGGGAGGTGGCGCTCCACGGGCGCCCGCAGCTTTGCGACCGGACGCCCCACTATGCCCTGGACGGCCTGCAGCCGGACCCGGCGGCCCGGCTCAACGTGGCTGTGGCCCACGCCGCCGTCAGGCCCACCCGCGACGCCACCGACGCCTGCGTCACCACTCCGGAGCAGATCGCCGGCTCGGGGATGGACTACATCGCCTTCGGCCACTGGCATAACCCAAGCGACCAGTCGCGGGGGAAGGTGGTCGCCGCCTTCAGCGGGTCCCCGGAGATCCTGGCCGTCGACCAGCGTGAGCGGGGCCAGGCGATCGTGGTCACCCTCAGCGACCGCGGCGTGGAGCTGGAGCACATCACGGTCGGGCAGCTCTCCTGCACCACGGTCGAGCTGGATGCCGAGAGCTTCCCGGACGAGGCGGCCGTGGCGGCGGAGATCGCCTCCAGGGCCGCTCCCGATCTGCTATTGGATGTGGTGATCTC
>CAYRFY010000205.1:2760-4552 GCA_964423635.1 uncultured Armatimonadia bacterium
AGATCGACGCTCTGCGCCTGCAAGATGAGCTTGAGAACGGCTTCTTCCGCCTGCGGGTGCGCGATGAGAGCGTTCCGGCGACGGACCGGCTCCAGGCCGAGGATGCCGCCGGACGGCTGATCGCCGCGCGGGCCACAGCGCTCCTGGCAGAGCGCATGTCCCGTTGCGAGCAGTCCGGGGATCAGCAGGGCCTGAGACGGGCCCGGCAGGCGCTGCGCCTCCTCCTGGCCCTGTTACACGGCAAGGAGGTGCTCCAGTGATCCTGCAGCGCCTGCGAGTGGATAGCTTTCGGGCCCTCGAGACTCTCGAGGTGCGCTTTGGCCCCGGCCTCAATGTGGTTCGAGGTCCCAACGAAGCGGGAAAGAGCACCCTGCAGGCGGCGATCGTCGCCGTCTTGTTCGCCGACCCGCACAGTCGCACCAAGGCCACCGAGGCCATGAAGCCCTGGGGCCTGGACACCTTCCCTGCCCTGACCGCGGAGATCGCCAGTCCGGGCCAGGAATACTCGGTCACCAAGGACTTCGAGGCCCGCCGCGCGGAGGTGCTGCTTCCCGACGGCAAACGGCTGACCGACCGCGCCGGCGTCGCGGAGACAATGGGCCGGCTCACCCAGATCGGTGACGAGGCCTCGTACCGCGCCACCGCCTGTCTGGTCCAGCAACAGTGGGCGCAGATCAGCGCGGGCGCCGAGCTGCAGGAGCTGGTTCAGCAGTCACTGACCGGGGGGATGGAGGGACTGGCCGTGGGCGACATCCTGGCCAAGCTGGACCGCTCCATCGCCGATCTGGAACGGGGCAGCAAGCGTCAGGCCCCGAAGAACCCCGGGGAGCTCACGGCCACCATCGCTGGACGCGAGGCGGTGGAAAGCGAGCTTGCTCGGGCCCGGGCAGACAACGCCACACGCACCCGGGCCCAGGCAGAGCTGGAGCTGGGCCGCCAGGCACTCTCTGACACCACCGCGCGTCTGGAGCAGGCCGAGAGCCTCCGCTCGCGGGCGGAGCGCTACATCCGTCTGGACCGGGAGGTCAGCGAGCTGCGCCGCAACGCCGACCGCCTTGGGGGCCGCCTGGAGCGAGTGCAGCGCCTGGGACTGGAGATTGAGGCGCTCAAGACGGGCCTGGAGGAGGCCCCGGCGGTGGACCGCGAGGTGGCCCAGGACGTGGCGACCTGGGCCGACCGCCAGAGAGACCGCATCAGCGAGCTCCACGCCCTGCGCCGCCAGGAGGTCCTCCTGGATAACGAGTGTAAGCAACTGCAGGCGGAGGCCAGGAGGACCGCCGGGACCGAGATAGGTCCCGACACGGTGCACCGGGCCACCGAGCTCAAGCGCCAGGCCGATGAGGCCCTGCAGCGCGCCGACCGCCACGCCGCACAGGTGCAGGAATGCTCTGAGCGTATCGAGACCACCAAACGTCATCTGGCACCGCGCAAGTACCTTCTCACTTTCGGCGTGCTCTCGATCGTTGTGGGCGCCGTCTTGGCCACAGAGCACCTTCTCGGCCTGGGAGCCTGCGCGCTGGGCGCCGCTCTTGTGATTGCGGCCTTACTGCGCCGCGCTCCCGAGGACTTCCGCGAGCTTCCGAGGAAGATCGAGGCCGCGCAGGCAGCGCAGCAGGCGGCCATCGAGGCTTCTAGGGACAAGGTCACCGAGCTGCGCCGGCTGCTGGCCGACCTCGGGGTGTCCACCCGGCGCGGGCAGGAGGAGATCCCCTACTTCGGCTGCACCACCACCACCTGGGACGGCGTCCCGTTGCTGCTGGCGCGCACCGGGTACACCGGCGAGCTGGGCTAC
>CAYRFY010000205.1:4562-11859 GCA_964423635.1 uncultured Armatimonadia bacterium
GGCCGGCTGCTGGCCGGCCTGCTTCCCGAGGAACCCGTGGATCTGGACAGAGGGGTGGCCGAGCTGGCCGAGCTTTCAGCCCGGCGGGCCCGGGATACAGCGGAAGGCCACGCCGTGCTCCATGCCCGGCAGGAGGCACTCAAGGACCTGCGCGCCCGCATTGGGCGCACCGACGACCTCATCGCCACCCTGCAGCGGCGACTGGAGACCATCCTCCGGGAGACCAACCTGGAGAGTGTCGAAGACCTCATCGAGCAGGCGGAGACCCGGGAAAAGGCCCTGCGCGACCTGGGTGAGCGCGAAAGCCAGCGCGAGGGCCTCCTGGACGGTGAGACCGAAGAGCAGGTGACCGAAAGCCATCGCAAGCTGCTCCTGGACGTGCGGGCCAGGGAGTACGAGATGGAAAGCTCCGAGCTGGCCACCGCCCGGCTTTCGCCGCGACAGTATGAGGAGTTGCTGGCGGACATCGCGGGCCTGCGAGAGCGAAGTGAGACGCTGCTTGCCAAGATCCGGCAGGCCGAGATCGCGGTGGCCACGGCCGGGAGCGATGCCGATGCGGTCAACGTTCTTGAGGGGCAACTGGAGAGGCTTGTGGAGCGTGAGACCGTACTCAAAGAGCGCCTCGAGGTCCGGCGGATTGCCCGCGATGTGCTGTACCAGGCCCGTCAGGAAACGTTCTCCGAAGCCGGCGATCTGCTGGAGCCGAAGATGAGTGAACTGCTCTCCCTGCTCACGGGCCGGCGATATGTGGACGTTCGGCTCGACAGCGACATGCGCCCGGTCGTGGCGGCTCCGGGGCACGGGCATGAGATCGCCGCCGACGACCTGCACGGGGTCCCCGACCTGAGCTGCGCCACCCGGGAACAGGTATTCTTGGCCGCGCGGCTTGCCATCATCCACATGCTCTGGCCCGAGGGCGGGCCCCCGGTACTGCTGGATGATCCGCTGGTGAACTTCGACCCCGAGCGAAGCCAGGCGGCCCTCGAGGCCGTGCGGGACCTGGCCCGGGTCCATCAAGTGATCCTGTTCACCTGCACTCATGACTACGACCGCTGGGCGGATCATGTGCTGGAGCTTGCCGGGCCGGAGGCCAAGTGAGGAGACGGGCGAGGGATCAAGATCCGACGCACTGAGCCTGGAGGGCTGCGGCGATGGCTGCGATCAAGCTGGCGTCCAATCTCGTGCCTTTCTCCCGGCTCACCGACCGCTTCGTCCCAGACGGCTACCGGGACGGCTACGACTTCTCAACCCAACTGGCGATGCTGGCCCGTGTCGATGGCATACAGGGCGTTGCGCTGGGCTGGCCCTCCCAGTTCCGGGATGGCGCCGCCCTGGGACGCCAATTGGATGACCTGGGGCTGCGTCTGGCCACGGTGGAACCCGCCATCTACTCGGAGCGTCGGTTCACCCGTGGCGCTCTGTCCAGCTCTGATGCTACGGTACGCCGAGCGGCGATCGATATCGTCAAGGGCACCGCCGATCAGGGCCTCGCCGCCGGCGCCGCGGACATGAACCTCTGGCTGGCCCAGGACGGTTTCGACTACGTCCTGGGAACTCACTATCCCGACGCCTGGAACTACCTGATGGACTCACTTGAACAAGTGGCACAGCACACTCCCGCGCTCCCCATCAGCATCGAGTACAAGTGCAAGGAACCCCGGGCCAACACGTACGTGGGCAACTGTGGCCGGGCCCTGCTCATCGCCGCCCGGATCGGTAGGCCTCACGTGGGCATCACGCTGGACATCGGCCACGCCCTGGCCGCCCTGGAGAATCCCGCCGAGTGCGCGGCTCTGGCCATGCGTGAGGGGCTTTTGCGCCAGGTGCATTTGAATGACAACTACCGCGAATGGGACCTGGATCTGATCCCCGGCGCAGCCAACCCGTGGGACCTCATTGAGTTCATGTACTGGGTGCGCAAGCTGGGCTACGACGGGTGGTTCTGCGTGGACGTGTTCCCCTACCGCGAGGACGGTACCGAGGCGCTCAGTCGCACCGTGCAGGCCGTGGGCCGGGCATGCCGTGCCGCCGACGCCCTGGAGACCGCCGGAGTCGAGGAGTTGCTCAAGGCCGGGAGGCACCTGGAGGCCATAGGCCTTTTGTGGGCGATGGTGGGGCCCGATGGGGACGGTTGAGCCTGTCGGCTGAGTCAATCGGGCCGCCTGCGTGCCTCGGTGCCATAGTTCGATACGCGTTGGATAAGTGGCTTCATGGTCTCATGAATGCCTTGTATCGGCATTACAGGCGTTGCTAACCATATTACGTCACACTGCCGCCGGCACCCGAGGGTGCACAAGGGCCTTGCAGACAGGCTCGGATGAGGGGCGCCCGAGACCCCGGATCATACAACGGTTCGGCGCAGTGCCCCCCGAAGCGCCGGTTCGATACCGGTTCGATCCGCGCCCGGCCGGCGACTGATTCGGAGTGAGTCTGAGCTATGAAGCTGCCTATCAGCATCATCATTGTCAACTACCAAAAGCTCCCCTACTCGCGGCTGTGCGTGGAGTCGATCCTCAACTCCAGACCCCTGCCCGCTCAGATCGTCTGCATCGACAACGGCTCCACCGACGGGACCGTGGAGTACTTCGAGGAGGACTTCCCCGGCTTCGCGGACGGCTTCGGGGTGTCCTTCAAGCTGATCCGCAATGACGGCAATGCCGGGGCCTGTACGGCCCGCAACCAGGGCCTGGAGGCGGCGACGCAACCGCTGGTGGCCTTCTGCGACAACGACCTGGTCGTGCGCAGCCGTAGCTGGCTACAGGTGCTCAAGGACCGCCTGGACACCGCTCCGGAGAACGGCATTGTCGGCCCCAAGCTCCTGTACCCCTTCGCGCCGTACGATATCGAGTGCGCCGGGGTCGCCATCTCTCCGGGGGGCCGGGTGCAGTACCGCGGGCGTGGGCAGGACAAGGACACCCCCGAGTTCTCCCGGCCCTGCACCGTGCAATGCCTCATCAGCGCCTGCTGGCTGATGAACAAGGAGATCACCGACACCCTCGGGGGCCTGGACGAGGTGTTCAACCCCGCCCAGTTCGAGGACTTCGACCTGTGCTACCGCGCCCGTGAGAACGGCTGGCTGGTGTGGTATGAGCCCGCGGCGGAGATGTACCACTTCGAGAACACCAGCACCGCCGGCTCGGTGGACATGAAGTTCAAGTACACCACCATCAAGAACGGGCTGGAGTTCAAGAAGCGCTGGCAGCACATGTTCTCCCGGGAAGACGGCCCTGAGGATGGCGACTGCCGATGGGAGGATCTCGAGACCCGCCCGCTGGAGAGGACCGGCATCCCGCCGCTGGTGGGTTGAGGACCGGCCCCCCCGGGGCTTGGCGACCGGGGCGAGGCAGGCAGCCGGGGTCACTCTCCCGCCGAGTGGAGCCACCGAAGAGAACTAGCGGACGGAGACAGGCGCGGCACACGGCCACCTTCCGAAAGAGATCATCGCTATGCACAGACGCAGCCGGACCCGGCGATGGCGAGCCGTCATGGGCGCAGGGATCCTCTGTCTGCTGGGGCTGATGGTTGCGGCCGCCGGGCAGGAGGAGCCGGCTCCCGAGCGTCCGACCCGCGAGGCCCCCGGGCCCTCTGCTCAGGCGCCTACGGAGACCGAACGCCCCTCCGAGCGCCCTCGGGCGGCGGAGCGCTCGGCGGAGGACAGCAAGGCGGCGGAGACCTCAGCGTCCACTCCGGAAGTTGAGGAGCCGAAGGAGGCCGCGCAACCACACCGTGAGGAGGCGCCGCCCGAGAGCGAAGCGACGCCGCAAGCAGAGAGCGCGGCGCCGGCTCGGAGCCCCGCAGCACCGGGCGGGATAGTCCCGTCCCCTCTGCCGTTGCCGGCGGTGCCCGCTGCGTCCCAGACGCCAGACGGCACCGCGGCCGACGATGCACCCCGGCCCGCCTCCGCCCCGGACGCCGACCAGCTCCCCGCGCCTCACTCCGAGAGCCCGGAGCCGCCCGAGAGGCCTTCGGAACCACCTTATGTCCCCCAGACCTCTCCCACCGCTCGCGAGACCCAGGTCCTGCAGGCCCTCAATGCCCTGGCGCAGGAGCCCGAAACGCCGGCGGCCGGACGGATGGCGCCGTCCCGGGCGGAACAGAGCCTCACGAACCGGGTGTCGCTGTGGAACGGTGAACTGAAAGCGGAGGCCGCTCGGGCCACCAAGCTGCGCGCCGACCTGGAGAGCGATCGGCGCCGGCTTGCGGGCCAGAAGCGCTCGCTGCCGTGGCAGGTGAGACAAGGGAGAGTGCCGTTGTCGAGGGCCGCAGAGCTGCGAGATGGCCTCTGGAACGAACAGAAACGGTACGATACCCTCTTCGATCAGTTGATGACCGCTACAGCGAGCCTGAGCGAGCGCCTCGTGACCTACGAGTCCGCCCTGGCCGAGGCGAAACGCCTGCGGCTGTCGGCGGCCCTGGTGTCGGACCTGGAGGACTCTGTCGCCCAGGCCCGTCGCATCCAACGGGACCTGCAGATCGCCGCCGATGTCGCCGTCGGCAACGCCAGGGCCGCGGGAGACGTGCTGGCGCTCCTGCTCCCGGCCATGCAGTCCGCGCGCACCCGGGGGGTGCTGTGGCGCACGGAGGCGCGCGTCGGCCTCGGTACCATCGCCACGGCCCTCGCGGACCTGCGCGCGGTGGCCGCCGGACTGCCCGAGTCGATCTGGGACATGCCCACGGTTGATGGGGGTCTCCTGGCCGATGGCGCCCAGGTCTGGGTACTGGGGCTCATCGGGAAGCTGCTGGGGATCCTGGCGCTGGCCGTTGGGCTCCCCTGGGTGGGGCGGCGGGTCAGGCACGGGCTCCTGGACGTGGTTCGGCGCCGCACCCCGGAGGGCTCGGAAGCAGAAGCGGCCATATTCCGTCTGCAGCGCGGCCTGGATGCGCTCCGGGCGGCCTTCACTTTCGCCTTCATCTACGGAGCGGTGCGCATCCTGCCGTTGACGCCGCCGATGACGGTCTTTGTAACCTATCTTGCGGCCGCGTGGTGCGGCTACTTCGTCGCCCGTCCCCTGTTGCGGCTTCTGCTGGTCCCGGAGAGTTCGGAGCTTCGTCTGGCCCGGTGTGATGACGCCGCCGCGGCCCGTCTCTTCCTGCTGTCGCGTCTGACCCTCCTCGTAGCCGCCGTCTTCGTGCCGATCACCCGTTTCCTGGCCGCCATCGGCTACAACAGGGCCGACGTGGTCCTGGGGCTGGAGCTGGCATACGCGCTGCTGAGCACCGTCCTTGTAATCCTGATCACCAACTCCTACGGCGGCCCTCTGTGCCTGATCTCGGCCCGGGACGAAGGCCTGGCCACGCGCCTGAAGGCCAACGCCTATCTGCTCAACCCCGCCGTCTCTCTGCTGGCCGTGGCCCTGTTCGTCACGGGAACCGCAGGCTACATCAACCTCGCCGCCTACCTGGCCCGGGGCCTGCTTTACTCGCTCGTCCTGTTCGCCTTGCTGTGGCATACACACCGGTGGCTGCGGGGCCTGATCCATAGGCATTTGCCTCCGTTGGCGGGCGAACCGGAGACCCACGCGCAACGGCGCGCCCAACTGCAGCGCTTCGTGGCCTGCTGGGGCGAGGGCCTCGGCATGGCGGGCGCTGCCGTCCTGGGCGGCCTCTATTCATGGGGGGTCAGAGGTCACCACCTGCATCGGCTCGTGGAGTACCTCTCGGTACCGCTGCTGGACATCAAGGGCGCCAAGGTCTCCATCCTCGGCCTGTTGTGGGGCCTGCTGGTGGTGGCGCTCGCCATGGGCGTGGCCCGCATCGTCCGGGACAACGTGCGCAATGCCCAGACCTTCAGGGAACGGTGGGACCCGGGAGCCAGACACGCCATCGGCAGCCTGCTTTACTACGGCATCGTCGTGGCGGGATTCGTGGTGGGGATCCTCGTGGCGGGCATGCAACTGGGAGTTCTCACGGCCTTCGCCGGGCTGGTGGGCGTCGCGGTGGGCTTCGGGAGCCAGGACATCGCCAAGAACACCATTTGTGGGCTCATCATCATGCTCGATGGCTCCATCAACGTGGGAGACTTCGTGGATGTGGCGGGCCAAAGCGGCACCATCACCGACACCACCATCCGCTCTACGACGATCCGCACTCCCGACGGGCGGAACGTCGTTGTCCCCAATGCCACGTTGTATACCCAAAACGTGGTGGTCTCCAGCCACAGGAGGGGACGTGTCCGGGTGACGGTGGATGTCAACCTCGCGCCGGACATCGACCTGCCCCGCGCCCGGGAGTCGATCCTGCGCGCCGCCCTGGACACGCCGGGGATCCTCCGCGATCCTGAGCCGGAAGTGCTGTTCAAGGCACTGGCGGCCGCGGCTCTCAACCTGCAGATTGTCGCCTGGACCGACCGCATCGACCAGGTTGCCGTGGTGCAGCAAAGACTCATGAGCCGCGTTTGGGAGACGACCAAGGCCGAGGGGATTGCTCTCGCGTAGCATGCCTGCGGGTCCCGCGCACCGTACGAACGGAGGTCGACTGTCTTGCCGCAGCGCAACGCGCGCCTGATTGCCGCCATCCTGATGGTGCTATGGGTGGTGCTGCTGGTGGTGGCCTTCGTCGTCGGCGAGTACAACGCGGAGCACACGCGCCGCTCCCATCACCTGCTGCAACTGTCCACCTCTCCCCTCCTCCTCCTGGTGGCGGTGGTGCTGTGGCTCGGAGGCGGCATGGCGGCGGGAGCGGCGGTGACCGGTGGCATGGCATTGTCCCTTGTCGGTGACCTGGTGATGGGCGGCCATATCCGCACCCCGAACTCCATGGTGTTTGGGATGCTGTCCTTCGGGGCCGCCCACGTGTGCTACATAGCGGCCTGGCTGCGGATCGGTAGGGCACTGGGAAGGCCGCGGCGCAGCACGCAGGTGGCGGCGATACTGGGGATGTGGGCCGTCGGGGGTGCGCTGTGGTGGCTGCTGGTCCAGACACCGCAGGCCGATACGGTACTGAACATCGGCAGTCTGGGGTACTGCCTGCTGCTGTGTGGCATGGCCGGGGTGGCGCTTGCTCTCGCCATTGAGCACCCGCGTCTGGCGGGTATCGCGGTGGGGGCCCTGCTGTTCGTGGCCTCGGACGTCATCCTGGGCAATCAGGTGCTTCGGGGGGCGCGCTGGTTCCTGGTGGGTGACATGGTGTGGTGGACGTACATCGGCGGCCAGGCGCTGATGGTCTGCACGGCGGGGCTGGCAGGCGTGCCAGACAGCGAGCCCACAGAGGCCGCAGGCGTCGACACGCCCGGCTGAGCGGCCCGGTGCGGAGGCTTGTCCGCCTTCCGTGCCACGACCCGGCGGCGATCCCGCAGGGT
>CAYRFY010000206.1:0-11843 GCA_964423635.1 uncultured Armatimonadia bacterium
TCTGTGGCCCAGAAGCTCCCCGTCCTGGGGTGGCTACGCCACCAGAGCTTCGTAGACCCCGAGCGCATCGCCCTCTGCGGCCACTCCCTGGGCGCCAAA
The DNA here is from genome assembly GCA_964423635.1 of uncultured Armatimonadia bacterium. Lineage (GTDB taxonomy): Bacteria > Armatimonadota > Zipacnadia > Zipacnadales > JABUFB01 > CAYRFY01. The sequence continues at coordinate 100 of CAYRFY010000206.1, forward strand.
CCCGCCCTCATCGTCGGTGCCCTGGACGACGGTGTCGCCGCCGTGATCTGGAACGACTTCTGCTCCGATTGGCGCCAGAGAGCGATTCTCACCGGAATGGACCCCATCGCGGTGCATCAGTATGTTCCCGGCATGCTTCGGTGGATGGACTACACCGACATCCTGGCTTCCCTCGCGCCAAGGCCTCTGTTGATCACCGAAGGTGGGAGGACGCCGGACATCCACCGCATCCGCGCAGCCTATGGCCTCCTGGGTGCCGAGGACCGGATGCACGTGGAATACTACCCTCGGTTCGCCACGCCGGACCTGCGGCCCTATGACACCGAGGACCTCCCCGAGGGCCTCAGCGGCGAGGAGTACCTGGAGCGCGTGAATGTCGACGTCCCGCAGCACTGCTTCAAGGAGAACGTCGCGGTGCCGTGGCTGTCGGAGGTGCTGGGCCCGGTCGAGGGAGCAAACTGACGGGCCGTGTCCCTCCGGCGACACGCGCCGGCGGCCGTCTGCGGGGCGACCGGCACCGCCGCTCTCCGCGTATCATCCCTGGCTTCCGGGCAAAGGACCTCATCCATGGAGCGCCAGACAGACGACTGCGACGTGCTTGTGATCGGCTCCGGAACCGCCGGATACTGTGCGGCCATCCAGGCCGCGCGCCGCGGCTGTGACACGATCCTGCTGGAGAAGGACGCCGTCCTCGGCGGCAACTCCGGCCCGGACCTGGGAGTGGGGATCACCGGCGCCGAGCGATGGAACGCCTACGCCGCCGAGCTGGGCATCCTGCAGCAGGTACGCGAGGACGCCTGCCACGCCGATGCCCTGACCCACCTCACCGGCGCCACCATGGGCTACAGCATCTCGCGACGCTTCGAGGCGGTGGTGCAGGAGCATCTGCTGGCTGCGGGCGTGCGCGTGTTCAAGCGCCACTATGCCCGGAAGCCGGTGATGGCGGGCAGCCGGATCGCGGCGGTTATCGCGGAGGACATGGCTGCTTTTCGCACGGTGGAGATCCGGGTGGGTACCTGCGTCATCGAGGCCTCGGGCGACGGCGCGATCGCCGTGCTCGCCGGCGCCGACTCCGACATGGGTAGCGAGGCGCAAGGTGAGTTTGGCGAGCGATCCGCGCCCCCGGAGCGCAGCGGCCGGGTGCAGGGCACCAGCCTTGTGGCCATCGCACACCGCACCTCCAAAGCGGTGCGCTTCATTCCGCCCGCGGGCACCCCTCAGTTCGTCCCCAGGGTCTGGCATGGCTCGATGCGCTCGTTTCTGCACCACCATGCGGGGTGGCTCAGCCCCGACAAGGACCTGATGTTCCTGTATGTCACCGAGACCGGCGGGCATCTGGACACCATCGCCGATGACGGGCTGATCTACGAGATGCTTCTCGGCCAGCTCTGGGCGGAGTGGGACCACATCAAAAACGGCCCCCATCGCGAGGAGGCGGCCTGCTGGGACCTGCTGTGGGTGAGCCCGAAGGCCGGGAAACGGGAGAGCCGGCGCCTGATGGGCGACTATGTGCTGACCCAGACCGATTGCGAGGCGGGCCGCCGCTTTGAAGACGACATCGCCTACGGCGGCCACGATCTGGATGACCACCGGCCGCTGGGTGAGGGTGGCGACATCTTCGCCTACAGCGTGCCCCCGATGTACGGTATCCCCTATCGCTGCTGTTACTCGCGGAATGTGGACAACCTGCTCATGGCCGGTCGGCTTATGAGCGCCACCCACATCGCGCATTCCAGCTCCCGGATCATGGGAACCGGCGCCGCGGTGGGGCAGGCGGTGGGTCTGGCGGCGGCGCTGTGCAGACGCTATGGCTGCGGCCCACGCGGTGTGGGACAGCGGCACATCGGGCAACTGCAACGCGAATTGCTGGCAGAGGACGGCACCCTCCCGGGCCGGGCGCTGCGTGAGGAAGACGACCTGGCGCAGCGGGCCGCTGTTGAGGCCTCAAGCGAGCGGCACTTCAACGCGCAGGAGCCGGCCCGGCTCGTGCCCCTGATTGCGCCCGCCGGCGTGCTGCTGTGGGACTGGCCGCAGAACCTGCAGCGCGCCGAGTTCTACCTGACCAATCACTCGGGCTTCGAGCAACGCGTGACGCTCACCGCCTCCCGGGCCCGGCGCGAACCGCGGTACCGCATGCTGGAGGACTACCGGGCCGAGGGTGGCTGGAATGACCTGCGCGACGAGGCGTTCTCCCCGCTGGGTTCGTGGGAGGCCACGGTACCCGCCGGATTCGAAGGGTGGTTTGCCATACAGATGCCCGGCCTGGAGCTGGAGGACAAGGATGTCGCCGGCGACGCGGACCGGCTCTTGCTCTGGCTCTCCGAAACCCCGAGCCTGAAGTGGGCAATGGCGGAGGAAGACTGCGAGATCGCGGAGGCGGTGGAACACAGCCACCAGCGCCCCCGCTGGGCGCCGCTGGACTGCATGGGCTGCGTGAAGCTGACGCCCGCACCGCCCCTGGGCGAGGCGGCCAATGTGCTCAACGGCTTTTCCAGGCGCTTCGGCCGGGGGCCGACGAACCTGTGGCTGTCCATTCCTTCCGACGGCCTCCCCCAGGGGCTGACTTTGCGTTGGGACACGGAGCAGACTCTCCGCCGCGTCCATATCCTCTTCGACACGCTGTGCCGGGAGGACAGGGACAACCCCTGGCACAGCGGCGGCCCCGCGGCACCCATGTGCGTCCGCGATTACGACCTACTCGTCAGGGGCGAACACGACTGGCACCGGGTGGTGCAGGTCAGGGGCAACGTGCATCGGCGGTGCGAGCACGAGTTGGAGCCGGTGGGCACGAGAGAGCTGCGGCTGCGAGTACTGGCGACGCAGGAACAGGGGTGGGGAGCGAGGGTCTACAGCATCAGGGTGTACGGCGACGATAGCTAGCGAAGCTTCGCAACAAACCCACGAGTACGACACGGAGGTTCGTCCCGGATCGGTGCCAGAGAACCTTCCCGACCGCGCCGGACCGCGGCTCGCGCCCAAGGGCCGCGAGCCGTCCACGGCGGGCCTCCACCGAAAACACCAGGGCCCCGGCACAAGGCCGGGGCCCTTCCATTGCCTGCGCCCCCGCCTTCGCACACACCATGCGCCCGGCTTCCTACTGTCACCCCGTCAAACCGCCAGATCCTTGGCGAAGGCGAAGGCCAGCGTTCCCGCTTTGGTGTCCTCCCACTTCGCCGGTCCGCCCACCACAGCCGACTGGGCCAGACGCCGGGCGGCGAAAGTCTTCTCGCCCGCGGCGAGCTGGAATCTCACGCGTCCCAGAGCATTGGCGCGGCACCGGATCTGTACGAACAGAGGGCGCAGTGCCGCCGGCACCTTGGCCCGGTTGGACAACTGGTCCACCAGATGAGGGCTGTCGAGATACACCACCACGGACCGCTGACCGTGTGCCGCGGCGATATCCAGCACCCACAGGACAGCTTCGAAAGCCACGGCGTCGACGGAGGCGGCCTCCTGCGAATAGCTGACCTTCCGCACCACCTCTCCCTCGCGATTGCGGAAGATGATGCCGACCGCAGCGGTCTCGGCCGAGCGCCGCATAACGCTGATGCCGACACCGGTGAAACGTTGAGCGAGACTGTGGGCTGCCATGGCGGGGAACTCCCGGTGATGCGTTCCGAGCTGGCGCCGAGTGCAGGCTGCGATGGTGGGCTGTCGAGATGACCGGCTCCGGCCTTCGGTACTCCTTCTGCCTCCACACTTGTTATCGGCAGGTGTAAACCAGACTTTACTGCCCTGGCGTAGTTTGTGTAGGAAAACTTCTACAGCCTTAGACTGCTCGAGGGGAGCAAATGTTCGCACCCGGCAGGCAGAATCCGGGGAGGCCAGGGCCGGGCCCCCATAAGCGCGGACGAAAAGCCGGTCCTGCTGTGAAGATGTCATCCTGAGCGTCCATCTCGCGCAGCGAGATAGCGAAGGATCTCGCTACATTCCAGGAGATTCTTCGAGCTGCTCTTGCCGGGAGCGGACGCTCTCAGAATGACATTCCCGGCGAAGGCGGTCTTTTCCTCAGATTATGCAGGCTATTGGCAGACGCCGACTCACGTCGCCTCACCCCCCCGGCCCCCCTCTCCCTTACGCCCGCAAACACCCGCGGGCGACGGGAGGAGGGGGGAGAACGACAAGACTTCGACCGTTCCGGACGCGGCAAGGGCGGACTATGGCTCCAGTGCGTTCATGCATAATGTGGGCTTCTCGGCCGCGCCTTTGGCCGGAGACCGCGACTTCACCACGCGGTCCGGCCAACCGGTGCGCTGAAGTGGCGTGCGTCCCCAGTTGAGATTGAGCCCACACGGAAGTATCATGGGCGCCTGCGGGCCGTTTCGCGCTCCGGACCGCCACGCCTATCTGTGCAGGGAGAACCCCGTTCACATGGTCAAGACCGAGCCGCCCCGTCGCGGGCCGAACCATCCCCCCTCGCGCCTGCCCATCATCGTCGTCGGAGCGGGGGCCTCCGGCATGTTGGCGGCGGGTGCCGCGGCCGCCGCCGGCGCCCCCGTACTGCTACTCGAGCGAACCTCCCGCCCGGGCAACAAGCTGGCCATCAGCGGCAAGACCCGCTGCAATATCACCAATACCCAGCCGTTGGAGAGCTTCCTGCATGCCTACGGCCCCAACGGCCGCTTCCTCCGCGGCCCCTTCAGCCGCTTCTTCCGCGATGAGCTGCTGGCTCTGCTTGCGAAGCACGGCGTGGAGACCAAGAGCGAGCGGGGCGGACGCGTGTTTCCCGTTTCTGATGACGCCGAGGATGTGGTGGCGGCGCTGAAGAGCTACGTGGCCGCCGGTGGCGTGCAGGTGCGGACCGGAGTGCCGGTGACGGGGATCCGGGTGGAGGAGGGCCGCGTGACGGGGGTACTGACCGCCGGCGGCGCTCTCGCCGCCTGCAAAGTCATCCTGGCCACCGGCGGGTCCTCATACCCTAAGACGGGCTCCACCGGCGACGGGTACGCCATGGCCGCCGCTCTGGGCCACACCATCGTCCCCCTGCGCCCGGCGCTGGTGCCGCTGATCGTCACCGACGTCCCTCTGGCCAAGTCCATGCAGGGCGTGAGTCTGCGCAATGTGCGACTGACGGCCTTCTCTGTGCCCAAGGACGACATCGACGTCTCGGCCACGCCCGCCGCCGACTGTGGTCGAGGCATCGCCGGCAAGAGACCGCGCGGGCCGGTGATCGAGAGCCGCATGGGCGAGATGATGCTGACCCACTTCGGCATCGGAGGCCCGATGACGCTGCTGATGAGCCTGGCCATCGTGGATGCCCTGCAGGAGGGCCCGGTGAGCGTCTCCATCGACCTGAAACCCGCGGTGCCCGCGGCTGAGCTGAAAATGCGGCTGCAGCGCGAGTTCGAGCAACACGGCAAGCGCACCTTTCGGCGCCTGCTGGCGGAGTTGCTGCCTCAGAAGATGATCGAGCCGTACATCGAGCTTTCCGGGATCCCCGGCGATCGGCTGGGGCATCAGATTCGTGGCGAGGAGCGGGACCGGCTGCTTTGGCACCTCAAGTCACTCCGCTTCGACATCCAGGGCGCCCTGCCGATAGCTGCGGCAATCGTCACGGCGGGCGGAGTGTCGCTGCGGGAGGTGGACCCACGGACCATGGAATCGCGCCTGGTGTCGGGGCTGCACCTGTGCGGCGAGGTGCTGGACATCGACGCGGATACCGGCGGCTACAACCTTCAGGCCGCCTTCTCCACGGGCTATGTGGCCGGGAGCGCCGCCGCGGAGGCACCGGCTGCGGACACGGAGGCGTGAGGGCCAGGTGTTGGCGACAAGCGCCCGATCGTGGACCGGTGGCGGTGAGGGCCGCCTACCGGGCACCACGCCCCCGAGGGTTCACACAATCCTGATGTTGGGTCCGTACACCGGCGTGAACAGAAGGTCCCTCCGCAACCATCTCGCGATGGACGGAGGGACCGGGTGCTGAGCGCAGCACAGAGTCGGTGCCTAAGGAGCCGCGTAGTACACGTTTTTGATGCTGCCGCCGCTGGGCTGCATCCATTTGACGTGCCCATCGTAGTAGGCATAGTTCGCGCCGCCGTTATGCCTGTGGTACCCCGCCGGCCACGATGTGCCGGCGAGGAAAGCGGGCGCGTCGGCGGCGGTGTTGGGACCCATGACGACACAGTCGGAGTCTCCGTACTCGATCAGTTCAGCGGGCCAAAGGACGGAGCCGTCTTTGAGGCCCTCCCCGGGCCCCGCCACGCCCCAGTAGCCGCGGTCGCCCATACTGCCGTCATAGGAGAACCAGTTCTTGCCCACCCCGGTGCGGGCCCGGAAACACCCGGCTTCCGGCGCACCCGTGGCAGAGCCTCGATGGAAGAGGGGGTCGAAGGACGCGGAGGGGCAAACGAGTGCTTCCTGGTTCTTCATGTAGGGCTGCAGGAGCGTGGTCCACCAGATGCGGCCTACCGGCTCGCCGGGGGCGCCCACCCCGTAGGCCCACATGGGTACGGAGCGTTCGTCATAGTCGGATGTGTACATCTTGGAGGCCAGAGCGATCTGCTTGAGGTTGGACTGGCAGGACGCCTGTCTCGCCTTCTCCCTGGCACGGGCGAAGACCGGGAACAGGATCGCCGCCAGAATGGCAATGATCGCGATCACCACGAGCAGCTCAATCAAGGTGAAGCCACGTCTTTTCATGCCAACTCACCTCCGTTATGGGCCCGGTCGCGGTGCCGAAAGGCGCCGACGCAATCGGTGCCACTGGGGTGCGGGATCTTGGAGCCCAGGCAGGAGCCCCGACGTGGTTCGAGCCCCCTGCACGGGCGCTCTTGTCTACACAGCACGCCGACCGGAATACCAATCGCTCGCACCGACACGACCGGCTCTCCCCGTCGGCGGCGGTCCGCCAAGCGACGCGGCGGTCTGTGACCGGCCGGGCAGACCCCGAAGCCAAAGTTGCTTGGCGAATGGTGAAGCGGAGTGTCCCTGGTGCTATCCTGCCCACAGGGCAGAGCATTATCCGGATTATACCCACTTGTTTGATGGACAATTCAACATAGCACCCACCAGTTCCTCCTGCTATCCGTGCAATGATTGTGGAGCTACGACGATCAGTGCCGTGCCTCTCACCCATTGGCGACAATGATCGGGTGACCTGCACACGCAGCCTCATCGCGCCGAGCGTGGTCGCCGTGGCTGATCCCTCGGGGGAACGTGGGCGCCGGGGCCGTCTCTTGCCCCGCTACCCCGCCCCCTGCAGGTACATACTCGCCCTGAAGACCACATACGTCAGTGCCGCGATCAGACAGGCCGCCACGATGCCCTGAAACAGTGTGTGCCTCCGGCGGCGCAGGCGCGCCCAGAAGACCCCGGGCAGAAGCACGAAGCCGGCCAGATACACGGGAGAGCCCGCGGCGGCCACGGCGACGATCGCGGCGGCGAAGGTGGCCGCATGCACGCTAATCTTCCACCGTAACGTAATGACGGTGAGGGCGATGCCGTCGACGATGAAAGCCGCTCCCAGGGAGACCAACTCCGGCGGCGCGTGGACACGATGCAGGGCATACAGCCCCAGGGAGGCGCTGGCGATGGTCACCACGAAGGGCAGGGCCCGTTGCTCCCGCAGCGCCACATGCACGTCCGTGACGCGCCCTATCCTCAGCAGCAGGTAGACGAAAGAAAAGGGGATGACGGCGGTGGACAGCACGCAGATACCCGCCCACAGCAAGAGCTCGTGCAGGTCGGGATGCAGCAGATAGACCACCCAGGAGACGGCCACGGCGGTGACGAGGAAGGGGCTGGTCACCACCGAAACCAGGCGTGCCAGGCGTCCCCCGGATGTCGCGGGGGGCGGCTCAGAGCGGGAGCGATCTTTAGGCGAGCCCTGGTCTATGGTGGTCACCTCCGGTGGGTGTCCACTTCGCCACATCCGGGGGCAAACCCTTGCCGCCCGCCGTCTGTGGGCTCACCACTGTGCGCCGCGCAGGGCGCGTGATGGCGTCGGTGCCGGTGCCCCCCCGTGTTGATACGAGCCCGCAGGAGCCCGCCTGTCGGTTGGCGAAGAGGACATTTGGTCTTCTCCGCGGGGGCCATCCGCCGCACGCGCCATACCTGTTGTCGGAGGTGCCGTCCATGAAGCGATACGGGATGATCGGTCTGCTGATCGGGGCTGCATTGGGTCTGCAGGGGTCCACGCCGGCTCAGGGGCAGGAGGACAGCCGGCCCCGACGCCAGTTGCAGGCGGAATGCCGGTTCACACCGCTGGGGCCCGCCGCCGTCCGTCTCGATGTGGACTACGAGCTGCAGACCACATTGGACCGGAGCCTGTCGCTGCGGGCGCGGGCACGGACGGCCGCGGGATTTGATGAGGAGCACTTCCGGTCTTCTCTGGCGCCCGCGGAGGCCGGTGCCCACACGGCCCAGATCGTCCTGAGCTTCACCGGCACCGCTCCTGTGGAGGTGGTGGACGTCTGGGTGGAGCTGCTGGTGGAGGGCCGCGAGCGCCCCAGGGCATCGAAGGCCTTCGAGTTCCGGCGCACCTTTCCGCTGGACGCCGAGGGGGCGTCCACGCCCCCCGACACGTCTTTGGCCCCGCCCACCCCCATCGCTGGCGGGGAGGACCTGGAGGGCGTATTGCGGCTGATCGCCCAGGCCAGGGCCAAGGAGCCCCCGGCGGAGGGGGAGCAGGAGGCTCCCCGGGTGCTGCGCGGCTGGTCGGTGCGCAAGATCGCCGCCGACACGGTGGAGGTCTGCGCCTCCTGCGACACGTCCCACGTCTCCCGGGGGCGCGTGGTGGTGGGCGCGGCATTGCTGACCCGGCTACCGTCGGCCCCAGACCTGGCACCGGTTCTAATGCCCGACACCCGGCCGGCCGCCGCCCTGATGCCCACGGACACCGACGGCTGGACGGGGACGCTGCTGCTTGCCTACCCCCACAGGCTCGCGGCCCGCGCGGCGGGAGTGCGGGTGGTCGTCCTCGACTGGGATAGCCGAGCCGTTCTGGACCTGGAAGATGTCCCGCACCGCATGGCACTGGCGCCGGCTCCGGAGCCGGGCACGGAAGAGCAAGAGCAGCCCACGGTCGCTCCCGGCCCCGAAACCGCTCCCGGTGAGCCTGAGCCCGGCCGCCCCAGCATTGGCCCGACGGCCCCGGAGGCACGCGCCAACGGTGCCGAGGAGCTCCTGAAGCTGCCCGCCGCCGACCTGGGCAGCCGCGGGTCTCTGGCGCAGCCCGGCGATCACAGGACCGGCATCATCAAGCTCTGGGCCGTGCGTCAGCTCGAGCACAACCTGGTGGAGGTACAGGTGCTGTGCAAGAGCCCCGGGGAGCAAGGGGGCACGCTGACGGTGACCGGAGCGCTGCTGAGCTCGCTGCCCGTGGACCCGCTGTCGCCGCCGGCCCTGTTTCCGGGCACCGCCTCGGCCTCGGCCACGGTGGAGCTTGAGGACGGTCAGGCGCCGGCGGTGCTGTGCTTCCCCTATCTGGGAAAAGAGGAGGCAACCGTGGCGGGAGTACGCCTCGTCGTCACGGCGCCGGGACAGCAGGGAGCACTGGATGTATTGGACACCCAGCGGGCGATGACCCTCTCGCAGCCGCAGGCGGGGGGCAATCCCTGAGGCTTCGGGGCCGCACATCCGGCGCCCCTCATGGGTTCACATCGAAAAACTCGGTCCGCAGCTTGTTGGCGAGACTGCTCGGAGGGTTGGCCCTCAGGGCGCTTCTGAGAGCTCTGGCGGCCGTGGCGGGCTTGTCATCCAGCAGGTGAGTCACGCACTGCAGGCAGGCGGCGTAGGCGTCATCAGGCGCCAAGTCCAGGCCCGGCGCCATGGCGGCGCTCACTTCATCGAGGGTCGCCCCGCCGCGCAGCAGCGCTCCGGCGCGGCCGAAGTACCCCAGCGGGCTGTCGGGGTGGGCGGCCACGATACGGTCGAAAACCGCCATGGCATCCGCTTCGGGCCGGCCCATGCGCAGGTAGATGCCGGCCAGGATGGTCAGGTCGCGAGCCGAGGACACCGTGGCCAGTCTGCGCTCCACCTCGGCGGCGGCCCGGGTCCAGTCGCCGGCGGTGCCGGCGATCTGCAGAAGCCCGATGTACGCGGCCTCATCGTACGGGTTGGCGGCAAGCGTTGTCTCGAAGTCCTCCCGCGCCTCCGCCTGCTCCAGGCCCAGACGGGCCCATCCCAGCGTGGCGCCGTAGGCCCGCATGACCGCCGGCCACCGGGAGGCGAGAGCGGCCAGGTCTCGGCAGAAGGCCTCGATCTGCCCCCTGCCCTCGGTGGAGAACGCCTCGGGCCGGTGGGCCAGGGTTGCCGCCGCCGCCGGGTGCTTTAGCAGCACGAGGCAGGCGGCCACGTAGGGGTCGTAGTCGGCGGCAATGACCAGACCGGCGGAAGCAGAGAGCACCTCCTCCGCGGCGACCTGCAGCACGGCACGGGGCGTCTGTGCTTCACGGAGACCGTAGAGCAAAGCGGCCACGGCGGTTCCGCAGCGGAGCCGGGCCACCTCCGGCGCTCCGGGCGCCAATTCCCACGCTACCTGAGCGTGCTCCCGGGCGGTCCTTGCCAAAGCGCGCCACGGATCCACCTCATCGAGAGCCCCCAGCGATTCCAGCAGACTGCTCCGAGTCTGCTCCAGCGGCATCAGCTCCGCCATCGCATGCCCGCTCGGACACGACAGGCCCTCTTCTTCACCCCTCAGCGCAGCCTGCATGGCGGCGAGCACCGTACCGGCCAGGGCCGCGTGGTTCTCCCACGTATCTCCCGCCGTCTGAAGCGCCCGCTCGCAGGTCGCGATGGCTTCGGTGAGGTTCCCCAGCGCCCCCTGGGAGCGGCCGAGCGTGGCGAGCGTCAGCCTGTCGCCCGCCCCCATCTCCAGCAGCAGGCGACACAGCTCGGCGGCGTCGCGATAGTGTACCGCCGCCTCCCGCTCTCTCCCGACGGCCCTGAGCAGGTCGGCGTAGCGCAATACGGCCATTGCGTCGGCGGAGGAGGCGCCGCTTCGCAGGGCCTCGGCGGCCTTGCGCCCCAGTGCGTCCAGGGCGGTGGGCACATCGGGCTCGGCGTCCAGGACTGCCGGGTCCAGAGGCCACAGCACCTCGGCGGCGACACGCACCTCGGGTCCGGGCACTGCGGCGCGAAGTCGGGACGGATCGATCTGAGGCTTCGGGCGCCCCACGCGCTCGGGGAACACCCCCGGCCGCTCGGTGACTTCAAAGACCATGATCACGTCGGCGGGGTCCTGCTCACCCTCGCGGGGTCGCGGGAGGACCTGTGAGAACCAGCCGGGCCTCCGGAGGGCCTGGATGGCGGCGGCGGTCTCCGCTTCGGAGAACAGGGCGCCCGCCCGCAGTCCACAGACCGACAGGGCCTCGTCGAATCGGACCACGTGCAGACCGTCGAACTCGATGGCCTCGAGGTGGGCCTCCTGGATGACGAAGGTCACGACGCCGTCCTCCGAGGCATCGGCATGGGTTACGGTGGCGAAGGCCCCGCGCTTGTGATACGCGGACTGGATGCGGCTGCTGTCGTTCTGAGCGACACCGGGGTTCACCACCAGCCCGGGAGCGGTGCGGACGATGGCCCGCAACTCCTCGTCGGTCAGGAGCGTGTTGCCCACGAAGACCACGTCCTTGACTGTGGGGCGCTCCCGCACGGCGATGCACACCCTCTGCCCGCCCTCGTGAGCCTCGGCACGGATGGCGACTTCATCGAAGTAGCCCCTGGCCATGAGGGCTCCGTGGGCGGCCTCGAGGGCCGCCTGCAGGTCCGGGACATCCTGCCCCACGCGGAGGACGCCCTTGATG
>CAYRFY010000207.1:0-4572 GCA_964423635.1 uncultured Armatimonadia bacterium
GGCCGGCCCGGTTTCTGTCATTCTGGAGCGTCGGCGTCGCAAGCCCGGGCGGCGCTGGCTATTGTAATATCCCGAGAGATCCCCCGGGCCGCCCCCTCCGCCAGCGCACGCTCTCGGGCTGACATTCTCGGCGAAGCGGGTTTCCGGCCCCACACATAAAGGCACCGAGTCACGTCACCGGGCCAATTGGCCAGGCCGACAGGCTCGCTCGCCGTCGTGGCCCGGCCGCGGCGTTAGCCGTCATCCCCCTTTGCGCGGCCGCCCTGCCTGCGAGCCGGACACTTCGCGCAGTTGCCGGTGCAGCCACCGTCCGCTTCCTTGCCCGTCAGCGTGCGATGCAGCGAGCGCCCCACGAGGAACACAGCCACTGCCACGATGCAGACGACCACGATGGTCTGAAGCATCTTCGTCCTCCTACTGGATGCCGATGCCCAGCAATCTCCCTGCCTGGTACACGATGACCGTCAGCACATAGGCCAGCAGCGTGAGGCCCCCCAGTTGTAGCAGCGCCCAGCGCCAGGAGCCGCTCTCGCGCCGGGTGACGGCGATTGTGGCCATGCAGGGGGCGCTGACCAGGCAGAACAGCATGATGCACAGGCCCACGAGTGGGCTGTAGTTGGCTCGGAGCTTGTCCCGCAGCGGTTGGGACTCCTCGTCCGACTCGCCCACTGAGTAGACGATCCCCATCTGGGCGACGAAGACCTCCTTGGCCGCGAAGGCCCCGATCAGAGCCGTCCCAATCCGCCAGTCGAAGCCCATGGGGGCGATGACCGGCGCCATGGCCGTGCCGATCCGCCCGGCAACACTGTGCCGCAGGACGACCCCGGCCTCGTCGCTATCGATCTGTGCCAGCAACTCGCCTTTGTCCTCGTCCGCGACGGACGCGCTTTCGACGGCCGCGCGCCTGGCCTCGAACTCCGCGGCCCGCCCCTCGGACAAACCGGGGAAGCTGGTCAGTGCCCACAAGAGGATCGAGATGCCCAGGATGATCGTTCCGGCCTTCTTGAGGTATAGCCGGCCGCGCTCCCACATGTGGATCAGGACGCCCTTGACCGTGGGCACCCGGTACGGTGGCAACTCCATCACGAAGGGCACGGTCTCGCCCCTCAGGATCGTGCTGCGCAGGAGCCTGGCGCTGGCCACGGCCAGGAGAATGCCGACGATGTAGATGCCCCACAGCATCGGCGCGCGCACAGCGGGAGCGAAGAACGCCGGGATGATGAGTGCGTAGATCGGCAGCCTGGCGCCGCAGCTCATCAACGGTGCTACCAGCATCGTGGTCAGCCGAGCCCGCCGGTTCTCGATGGTGCGGGTGGCCATGATCGCCGGAACCGAGCAACCGAACCCGATGAGCAGTGGGATGAAGCTCCTGCCATCCAGGCCGATCTTGCTCATCACCCGGTCCATGATGAAGGCCGCGCGGGCCATGTACCCGGTGTCCTCGAGCACCGCGATGGCAAGAAAAAGCAGCAGGATGTTGGGCAAAAACACCACCACTCCGCCGACTCCGCCGATCACCCCGTCGATGAGCAGGGACTGCAGAGCATCCCCGGACCCTCCGGGCCACAGGTCTGCGATCGCCTGCCCCAACCAGCCGAAGCCCGCCTCGATCCAGCCCATCGGCGGAGCACCGAGGGTGAAGGTCAACTGGAACACGAGGTACATCAGCCCCAAGAACAGGGGGATCCCCAGGGCGCGGTTGGTCACCACGGCGTCGATCCTGTCTGAGACGGTGCGGCGACGCCCGGCGCCAAAGGTGGCTGCGTCCCGGCAGACTCGAGAGATGAAGTCGTACCGCCGCCCCGCCAGAGCCGTCTCCGGGCGCTCCCCCAGCTTGCTCTCCAGGCGCGCCGCGCTCTCCTCGACCCGGCTCAGTACCTGCGGGTCCGTGATCGCCGACCGCACGTCCCCGTCGTTCTCCAGCAGCTTCACCGCCAGCCACCGCTTGTCATAGCGTTTGGCCACGGCCCCGTTGGCTTCCAGCAGGCCCTCGACCACCGCGATCTGTCTCTCGATCGGTGGTCCGTAGTCCAGCGCCGCCACCGCGCCGCCGTCCGCAGCCGTCTCTGTCTCATCGCGGCCGGACCCTGACGCGCCATCGCCGGCCACCGCAACCACGGTGTCCAGGAGTTCCACCATTCCCTCCCCCCGGTTTCCCACGGTCGACACCACCCGGGCCCCAAAAGCCGCGCCCAGCTTCTCCGGCTCCACACTCTGGCCCTGCGCCCGAGCGTTATCGCTCATGTTCAGAACCAGGACAAGCGGGACCCCCAGCTCCATGAGCTGGACGGCCAGGTAGAGGTTGCGCTCCAGATTGCTGGCGTCGATGATATCCACCACGACGTCCGGCCCTTCCTCGATGATGTAGTTCCGAGCGACCACCTCGTCCGCCGAGTACGCGGTGAGGCTATAGGTTCCCGGAAGGTCGACGATCTGCAACTCCACGTCGCCGTGGCGGCGAAAGCCCTCCTTACGTTCCACCGTGACACCCGGGTAGTTCCCCACATGCTGTCGCGCCCCGGTCAACTCGTTGAAGATCGTCGTCTTGCCGGAGTTCGGATTGCCCGCAAGGGCCACCACGATCCTGGGTTTCATGCCGTTGCTCCTCCATCCCATCGGTCGCCCGACGCCCTTATTAGGGCCATCGTATCTTATGAGGTGATTCTAACTACGGATCAAAAAAAAGAGAACGAAACAAGCGGCCCCTCACACGACGCTGATCTTGTTGGCCATCTCGCGCCCCAGCATGACCCGGCTGCCCTTCACGGAGACCAGGAAGGGGCCGCGGGGATGGTTGCACAGAACCTCGATCTCCACCCCGGGCACAAGCCCCATGGCCTCCAGCCGCGCCTGCAGCCCCTGACCGGCACTAATGGCGGCCAGCCGAACAACCCTTCCCGCCTGCACGATGCCCAGTGGCATCCCGATCCCCCTCTGCGTCGGTGTGCTCATCACTGTACCCTCTCGACCACGACTCTCCGGGCTTCCTCTCTCCGGAGACCCAGATGGTAACCCTTCACCTTGACATCGATGGGGTCGCCCAGTGGGGCGATGCGCTCCACCTCCACAACTACCCCTACCGTCAAGCCCATCTCCGCCACACGCCTGCTCGTGTCGCCCGAGGGCGCTACCTTCACGACTCGCCCCCTCTCACCGGGCTCAAGGTCCGTCAGTGTCACCGTCGCCATGTGTGCTCAGCCTCCATACCCGGCGCCTGTCAACTTCTCCCGCATGCCCGGGGGTATGGTGTTGGTCGGGAGAGGTGCAGGGCCAGAGTTCGGCGTACCTAACAAAATATAAGGCTCTCCTCATTCTCTGTCAAGGCGGCGGGGGCGGGAAATCCGGTGGCGGGGCGTAACGTTTCCGGCAAGAGGTGGTGGCGCCGGTTTCCGGCGGGAGGCGAGGATACGTCCATGCATTGAACGGCGAGCACGACACAGCCCGCCAGGCCGCGACGTGCAGGGCAGACCGGCGGGAGGGCGGGCGTTTCGAGTGCCAGGGACACGAGCAGCGACCGTTGGGGCTCCCGTCCCACCGATGACGCCGGCGTCGACCCATGCGGATGGCCGGGACCCGCGCGCCCGGCGCCGGAGGTGCGGCCGAATGGCCGGCTCTACCGCAAGACGGTCATCCTGAGCGTCAATCTCACGCCAGCGGGACAGCGACGCATCGTCCGATATCCCCGAAGATTCATCGAGCTGCTCCCTCCGGGAGCGAACGCTCTCAGAACGACACTCTCGGCGAAGGAGGGCTTTTCGGCCGCACCTCATAGTGCCGGATAACGCCCACCTGGGGAGCCGACAGCGAGAACTGCACCCTCTCCCCCTCGCGGCCGAAATACCCTCCCCAGCCCACACTGATGCCCCCGATGTCCGCCGTATTCAGCTTCCCGTCCGGGTCCTCGGACCAGCCGGCCGGCGCCAGACGAGATAGCGGCACAAAGACCTCGGACCTCCCCGAAGCCCCCAGCCGACGATCTGTGGACGCCAGGTAGTCGCCGCCATCGCGGTCGCGCACGATGACCAGCAGGTCCGCCGGGGTCTGCTGGCCCGCGGGAACCCAGGATTCAATCCGCAGGCAGTCGGCATCGCTCAGGTCAAGGCCCCCGGGGTAGCTGAAGGTGGCGAACAGGAAGGTGTCCACATCCGACTTCGTCAACGTTCCCCTCATCCTCCACACCCGAGCCTCCGACGTGCTGAGCTCCTCGTCCTCGACCACCACGCCCTGCACGAATTCGCCCTTCCCCAGGGTCGGAGTGACTTCCGGCAGTGTGCGCAGGGCCAACCCGGGCAGGGCCCCCGATTGGGCGGGGAATCTGGGCGGTACAGCCGCATGGGCGAAGCGCAGCAGCGTTGCCCCGTAGGGTTCCAGCTCGAGGGGTATGTCCTCAGGTCCCGTCAGCGGCCGGCGCTCGCCGGTGGCCGGATCCCAGCGCTCACCGGAGCCGGCGGCGGCGACGCTGAGCAGGCCGCTCCAGGCCTCGGGACTGTCGTTGATGACGAAGTACACCTCGGCGTCGTCGATCCGCCGGTGCGTGGCCCGAATCGGGGAGCCCGCAGCCACGGTGACATC
>CAYRFY010000207.1:4672-6490 GCA_964423635.1 uncultured Armatimonadia bacterium
CGTCGATCCGCCGGTGCGTGGCCCGAATCGGGGAGCCCGCAGCCACGGTGACATCGCGGCCCACCAGACCGTCGATGACTGTGGGCAGCAGGGCCTCGGCGCCCCTGGGGAGGAAGATGGCCGCTCCGCCGGCGGCGTTGGCACACACCCGCGCGCCGTCGGGCCGCCCGAACAGCTCCTCGGCCAAAGCCTCCACCCGCGGGTCGGGGAACCGGTTCTCGCTATTGGTCGGCACGGCGCCCAGCGCCACAATCGCGCCTCCGGAGCGCACGAACTGCTCCAGGCGCTCCCAGGCCTCCAGCGGGAGAGTGTCCACCTCCGGCAGCACCAAGACGCGCCACGCCAGGCTCCCCACACCGCCGGGCTTGTCGTAACACAGCGCTCCGTCCTGCACCCGGGACTGGATCACGGCGCGGCTGTCGATGTAGCCAAAGTCACGGCAGGCGGCGTAGAGGCCATCGGCGGCGGCACGATAGGCCCTTTGCACGTCGTGAGCCCGCGGCGAATCCGTGGGCCCCCTGCGGGCCGGGGTGAAGTGCGGCCAGAGGCTCTCGATGGGGTACAGCACCGCGGTGTCGGCCACCTGATCGCCGCCGGCAAGCGCCGTGCAGCAGCGGCCCACCCACTCATTGAGCCGCCGCAGTTGCCGGGCCTGCAGGTCGCGGAAGCTGTAGTAACTGGTGATGGTGTTGATCCCGCCCAGCATCAACCGGTTGCACGTACCGCGGATCTGGGCCTCGGTCACCGACTGGGCCGGGCGATCGTCCCCCTCCGGGCGGTAGATCTGGGCGAAGTCCGAGGTCTCGCACATGGTGATCGTCTTGCCCTCCAGCTCTCCGGCGCTGCTCACCAGGCGGGCGATGGTCCAGGGGACCGTGGGCGGCGTACTGGTCAGGCAGTCGATGCTGGGGGCGTCCACGCGACGCACACAGCCGAAGAAATCGCCGTAGTACGAGACGTGATCGAGGAGACTCTCCTCGGCCAGCAGATGGCCCCCGGAGGGGATGCTGTGCCGCGAGCACCACTGCTGTATCTGGCCGAAGAAGCACTCCGAGACCAGCTCGCCCACCGTCTGCCAAAACTCATACCGGGCCCGTTGGCCCTCGCCTCCTGAGTCGGCGACGATGAGCGGGACAAGTGGCGCAAGCTCGCGGCCGCGGCGCGCGGCGAACTCCGTCGGCAGATTGGGCGCCCACGGCAGGACCCGGTAGGGCATGGCCCTCATGAACTGCCCCATCAGCGAGGGCTCGTCGGTGAAGGTCGCTACGAGGCTCTGCCCCAGGTCGTCGCCCAGGTGCCGGGCGTAGCGGGCGTGAGTGACCTCCAGGAACCGTGCGGTGGGCTCGGGCATGAGTAGGTTGATGTACGGCAGCTTGTCGGCCAGGCTTACCGCCGCGTGGGTGCCCTCATAGAGCCGGCTCTCGGTGATCGCCAGCACCTGCCAGGAGCCCCGGGGGGCTTCCCAGGTGAGCCCACCTTTCTCCAGCAGCGGGGAGAGGTCCACGGCCCCTTCAAGAGACAGGGCGCCCTCCTGCCGCGGATAGGCGGCGGCGAGGACGAGATCGCCCGGCGGCAGATCCAGCGTCACCTCACCCCCCTCGGTGACGGCATCGGCGATGAGCAGCCCGCGGGCCTCCCATTCCGGGTGCTCCGCCGGCGGCGGCGGGACGCCTTCCTCACGCCAGGGCGGCACCGGCCTGCCCTCCAGCGTCAGCCCGCCGGCCGTGCCCGAGGGGTAACCCCGCTCATCGTATAGCCACAGGGCCATCCCCGCGCGCTTGGCCTCGGCGACCGCGCGACGGAACTGCTGCCAGTGCC
>CAYRFY010000207.1:6500-11716 GCA_964423635.1 uncultured Armatimonadia bacterium
GGACACATTGCACACCACGCCACCAAACCCCTGGGCAATGAGGGTCTGGATCAGCGCATCCTGCGAGCGCGCGTCATCGGGCCAGGAGTGGATGATCTTGAGGATGCGCCCCCGGGCCGGGGGCCGCGAGAACCGTTCCTGCAGTGGCCTGTCCGGATCTGGAAGCCTTGTCATCTCGAAAAGCACCTTCTCGGGGAGCAAGGACAGCGAGGGCCCCATGATCCCGCCGGGGCCGCCACCATCCACCACGCGAAGGGCCAGCACGTTGTCCTCGCCCGGCCTAAGCAGCCCGGCGCCAACGGTGTACCTGCGCCACACCAGCACGGAACGCTCCACCTCGTCGCCCACCTGCCCCACCAGGGCACCGTTGACATAGGTCATGTCCTGATCGTCCACGCTGCCCAGCAGGAGCTCCAGGTCCTGTCCGCCCCAGGTCACAGGCACGGTGAAGTGCAGCCGGTACCAGGCCACGCCGTCGTAGTCCGTGTAGGGCATGCCGTTCTTGGGCTTCGGCTCCTGGCCGGGCCGCGGGTCCGTGACCCCCTGGGCCTCCCAGGACCCGGGAGCCGTCAGCGTCCGCCAGTTTCCATCGGCATACTCCCGCGCGCTCCAGCCCTCCGTCAGCCCGACATCCTGAACATCGGTGCGGAAAAGCCATTCGCCCTCCAGGTTGCCGAGGGTCGAAGGCAGCTCGCGCGGGGCGGCGAGGAGGGGAGCCATGCACAGCAGGGCAATGGCGCCGAGCAGTCGCGGGCAGGACATGAGAGGGTCACCTCACGGTGATGCGGGCCAATACCGGTCTCTTCGGCAGGCCGTGCACCGGAACCTTTCGCGCCCGTGACGGCGAGCGGGGCCCGGATGACGTCGGCTGCCGGGCGCGCGTCCATCCCAGAAGGCACGCACATCGGGCGAAGGGCCACCGGCCTGTGGGCGCGAAGATACCGGGTGCAGCGACGCAGACACCGACGTGGCACAGGACAGGGCATGCCGCGGCAGGAAGAGAGGTATCGTCTTGCAGCTCACCCAGATTGGCACCGTGGAAAGCCGGTACGACACCCCGGCCGACCCCTTCGAGATGCGCGAGAAGGACAGTCGCATCATCATACACCCGGACTTCGCCGCCGGCCTGTATGACCTGGATCGTTGCACACACATCCAGGTGCTGTTCGGCCTCCACCTCGCCCGCGGCTACGACCTGCGCACCCGCAACAGGCTGGGCGAGGACAAAGGGGTTTTCGCCACCCGTAGTCCACGCAGGCCTTCACCCATCGGACTGACCACGGTAGAGCTATTGGGAATGGACGGAACCGCATTGCACGTGCGTGCGTGGCCTTGACGCCATGACCGGGAGCCCGGTCTACGATATCAAGCCCTTCGTGCCTGCACTGGACGGCCGGGGCACGGGGCCGTCGATGAGTGAAGAGGCCAAGCTCCAGCCAAGACGGGATTTCATCGACGCCATCGAGAGCAATGACGCCACCCGTTGCCTGATGAAGGCCGCCGAGATCCACGGGCACTATTGCCCCGGCCTCGCGCTGGGTGTGATGGCATCGCTCTGTGGCCTGAGGCGCCCGGAGCTCGGCGGCCTGCACTCCGACGGCATGGAGGACCTGATGGCCGTCGTGGAAACGAACAATTGCTTCTCTGACGGCGTGCAGGCGGTGTCCGGCTGCACGCTGGGCAACAACGCCCTGGTCTACCGCGACCTGGGACGCACGGCCGTCACCTTCGCCAGACGCGACCGCGAGCCGGCAGTCCGCGTGAGACTGCGGCCGGACTTCCGCACCCATCTGGAGCAGGAAGAATCGCGGTTCTCCCGGATCATGGCCCGGGTTGTCGGACAGGAGAGTCCCGGCCGAGACGACGTGACACAGTACAAGGTTCAGGGCCGAGACGCCGCCTTCGCCATGGTCCGCCTTCCCTTCGACGACCTGCTGATCGTGGAGGCGGTTCGCCCCGATCTCCCCGACAGGGCCGTCATGGTCCCAAGCGCCCTCTGTCCCTGCTGTGGCGAGCCGGTGATGAGCACCAGGACCGTCGCCGAAGGCACTCACCGCGGACTGTGCCTCGTGTGCGCCAAGGAGCAGTACGGCCAACTGGACGGGCGCGGAATCGTGACGGCACGTGTCGGCCCCGAGCGCTGCTGAGCAGGCCGCGGCCGCCGCCGGCCCGGGACCTGCCCCGCGCTGAAGCCTGTATCGCAACGGCTGCAGGTCATCGGCCACCCCTGCGCGAAGCTCCTGCCGTGTCCGTCCCGGCCGCCCCATCCGCCCGCCACAGGAGCAACCACATGCTGCACGCTTGCCATCTTGCCCTCTGCGCCGTGCTCGCATCCACCGCCCTCTGCCAGGAGGAGGCCGCCATGTCTGACGTACCGGAAAACCTCTACCGCGGCGAGCTCGTCACCTACCCCGGGCCATGGGCCTTCGAGATCGACCGGGCCCATATCATCCTCGTCAGCGATCAGGAGCTGGAGGCCCTCGCCGATCCCGACCGCGTCCTGGACCTCAGCCTGACGTACGACAAGCACGAGGCCAGCCTGCGCCAGATCTGCGAGCAGGCCAGGGCCGCCGGACAGCGCACGCTGGTCATCGCCTTCGATCACTTCTTCGGCCAGTACCGCCCCGGGCAGGACAAGCCACGCAGCCTGACCCCGGACATGGATCAGTACGTCGAGCGCATCGCGGCCATCGGCAAGTTCGCCGAGGGCTACGGTCTCGGGCTCGAGCTCAGCCTGCTGTGCCCTCTGGAGATCGGCCCGGCCTATACGGCGGCTACCGGCGAGGCCGGCACCTGGATGCAGTATCGCAAGGGACTGCGCGACCCGCAGAGCGGCGCCTTCAGCGTGCAGTTGTGGGAGCAGCTCAAGTGGGCCAACAATAGGGGCGTCATCGAGCTGCAGCCCGCGGGAATCCGGGTGTTCGCCTTCAGCGAGACCCGCCTGCACGGCACACCCTACCGCGTTGTGGACCCAGAATCCATCCGCGAGGTCACCGACGGCGTGCAGATCCAGCGCTGGGACGCGCAGGGCAGGTCGGCGCGGCGGGTGAGGGTCTTTGGCGAGGGACATCTGGACGTGGGCCAATTGGATCGCGTGCTGGTTGTCCTGCAATACCGCACGCCGGAGATGGACTACTTCAGCCCCCGGGCCCTGCCGTTTCTTAAGGACTTGGTGGACAAGTACGCCGCGGCCGGCGTCAAGCTCAACGGCCTGTACTCCGATGAGATGCACATCCAGCAGGACTGGAACTACTTCGGCCATCACGACAATGGCGAGTTTTGCATGCGCTATGTCAGCGACGGACTGGCCCGGCGCTACGCCGAGCTGTACGGAGAGCAGTTCTCGGACTTCGCCAAATACCTGCTCTACTTCGTCCGCGGCCAGGAGGACTGGGCCCCCGACCTGACGGCCAAGCAGGGCGTGATGCACGTGTTCGGCCACAGCCCCGCCGACATCCGCCGCACGGCCCTCTTCCGCTCGCGCTACTATCACCTCCTGCAGGACGGCGTGGTGGACCTCTTCACCGCCGCCAAGAGACACGCCGAAGCCCGCATGGGCCACAAGCTCCAGTCACGCGCCCACGCCACCTGGGCCCAGAGCCCCACGATCGACAAGTGGGAGACCGGCCGCGAGAACATGTACCGCAATGCCTACGAGTACACCTCCAACTTCGTCTGGTCCAACACCGTGCATCAGGCCGCATCGGCCTGCTATGACTACTTCAAGTGGGGCGACTTCCTCACCGGTAACGGTAACGACCACGCCGAGGGTGGCTGGCTCGACCGCAACTATCTGGGGCTCTCTTTGGCCTGCTCCACGGGGATACTCAATGAGGTGCCCTACTCCTACGGCGCCCATTGGGGCATGCCCGGCCCTATCAGCCATCGCCGCGGCCTCCTGGCGGCCGTCTACGGCACCTCTCGCGGCTACGTGGGCATGGTGCAAGAGATGCAGCACCGCGATGTAGAGGTCCTCATGCTCTACCCCATCGACCTGGTGGCCGTGGACGAGCGCTTCGGGAGCTGGATGGCCCAGTACGGCTACGCCAACCTCATCACCGCCGACAAGCTCCTACAGCGCGGCCGGGTCACGGACGGAGCCATCGAGCTCGCCGGGCGCCGCTTCACCACCCTGGTGGCTACCTTCGAGCCCTTCCCCTCCCATGGACTGCTACAGCTCATGGAACAGTTCGTCCGGGCCGGGGGGCGTCTCATCTGGTCCGGCCCACCTCCGGTGCTCACCGCCGAGGGCGACGACGCGCTCACCGCGTGGCAGGACCTCTTCGGCGTCGACTACGAGCCCGGCCCCGACGAGGGCCGGCTCTCCCCCGGCCGCCGCGTTACCTTCAGCGGCCCACTGGCCGGCGTCGCGCCCCAGACGATCCTCACCGACCTTCTCCCCGACCGTACCTACCCCGTAGCCCCGCGCCCGGGCGCAGAGCCTGTGGCAACGGTGCAGGGCCACACCGTCGGCACCCATCGGAGCCTGGCCGACGGGGGTACCGCCACCTTCCTGGGCTACAGGCCCCGGGACGACCAGTCCATGAGCCTGGGCCACGATGTGAGAAACTGGTTCGAGGTTCTCCTCGCCCTGGGTGCCTACCCGCCCACCGGCGCCTTTCCCGACACCAACGACAATACCGAGGTGCTCTCCCGCACCGGCGAGTACCTCGTCTGCCGGTCCCCCAACGGAACCACGGCCCTGTGCACTCACCTGCGGCATCTTGAGGAGGATTGGCCCGGAGGCTTCGCACGCAAGGAGGAAGAGGACAAGGAGTACCTCGACCGCTGCCCCCCGCCCTCGATCGACCTCAGCCTCAATGACTTCCGCGCCAACTCCCACACCATCACCTACAAAGGCGTCTCCCCTCTGGCCCTCCGCCTGGACAAGCAGGGGCACCTCATCGCCTTCGTCGGAAGCTGGGCGGACCGCATCACCATCGACGGCAGGGAGACCGTCTTCGCCGAAAAACCGCTCTCGCTGGTGGCCTGGGCGCCCGTCCCCGAGCAAAGACGCGTCCCCGGCGGCGCAGTGCTGCAAATCCGCATCCAGGGCCAGGGCACGGTCATGATCCCCGCCACCGGCCTGCCCGAGCGCCTCAGCCTCGTCGCCGAAGGTCCCACCCCGGGCAGCCGCGGCGAAGCCATCCCGTGCCATCGTGAAGGCGACGCTTTCGTCTTCACCACGACCGCGACCACCGAGCATCGCTGGCTCT
>CAYRFY010000208.1:0-3937 GCA_964423635.1 uncultured Armatimonadia bacterium
ATTCTGAGAGCGTCCGCTCCCAGAGGGAGCAGCTCGAAGAATCTCCTGGCATTCAGCGAGATTCTTCGCCCAAGCGGCGCCTGCGACGCCGACGCTCCAGAATGACAGGAACCGGGCCGGCCAGACTCCTCGGCCGCGCCTCTAGTGCCTCCGGCCGCCGAGGAGCTCGAGAACCGTCCGGGCGCGACCGGCGGCGTCGCCCGAGACGGATCGGAGAAGCCCGAGACGGCCGCCATTGTGCTGCACCACGGTCTCGGTCCAGCTCGTCATCTCGGCCCATGCGGCGTCCTCGGCCGGCAGTCCCATGGCGTCGATCGGGTCCAGCCAGTAGACCGGTCGCGATACCAAGAGCGCGGACAGCTCGCACAGGTCGAAGTCCGCCACCGCTCCCGGGTTCCAGAAGTACCCGCGGACCTCGTGGTAGGGGCTCTGCAGGAGGCTTTCGTACGAGAGCAGCGTCCCCACCGTGATCACCCCCGCAACCCGCCCATCGCAGGCCGCGGCCAGCAGCGCCCACATGCCTCCCAGCTCTTCGCCTACCAGCCACAGCGGCCTGCCCTCCGCGCGCCCGTGAGCGTAGGCCAGGGCGCGCAAGACGTCCAGGGCCCTCAGAGCGTCCAACGACCGGCCCGTGAGGCCGAATACGTTGATAGCATGGCTGTCGCGGGCGAAGTTGTCGGGGTCCCAACCCGCCGCGCTCGCCTTGTGGCGCCCGTCGCGCCCATCCGTCTCCCCTGTGCCGCGTACATCGACCGAAAGCACCGGACAGCCGCCTTTGCAGATCTCCAGCGCCAGGGATGGGCGATCTCCCCTCACGGGCTTGCCCCACTGGGCAATGTGCACGATCGCGGGAGCGTCGAGCGCACTCTCCGCGGGAGAGAGAAACACCGCGGGCAGAGGCGGCTCGCCGGTGCTCTCCAGTGCGAGCATCTCGCCGGTGAAGCCGTCCCCGGTGTAGGTGCGGGTCTGTCGCGCCACGGGAGCCTCCGTCTGCTCCGGGGGCTGCAGTCCCAGGCGGGAAAAGACGGCGTGGCGCAGGGCCTCGGCCATCTGTCGGCCCTGCTCGAGGCTCTCTGGAAGGGTACGCTGCGGCCGGAGGCGCCGGTACTCCCTGTAGTTCAGCGTTTGGCCGCTCTCGCCGCCGAGGTCCTTGAGCGCGTAGCCCGACGGGGTGCAAAGCAGCTCCTGGGCCGTGAGTATCTCCAGCTCCGGCTCTTCGGAGCCGGCGGCCTCCTTCCCCAGCCAGCGGTTCAGCCACTCATAGGTCGCCACACGCTTGGGCTCCATCATGTCGTGGACGCCGTCGACCCACTTGAGCTCGCAGCGGCCGTCGTCGAAGCCCAGGCCGCGGCAGATGCGCTTCATGTCATCCACCTTGTGACCGTGGTTCTCGCCGGAGCGATCGCCCACCACCACCCGGCAGGGACGGGGAGGGATCAGACTGAGTACCTCACGGTCGCGCACGCCCTGGCCGTTGAGATAGGTGTTCTCCATGCTGCCGCCGGGATGGGCGGCGACGCACACGGCAATGCGCGGGTCGGCGGCGGTGACGAGGAAGGCCATCTGCCCTCCCCCGGAATTGCCCACGGCCGCCAACCGCCCCGGATCCACCTCGCTGCGCGAGAGCAGATAGTCCACGCCCCGCATCGCGTCCCAGGTGCGGTGCCCGGCCAGCGTCTTGCCCACGAGAAAAGCCGGGCGGCCAAGCTGATGGTGCTGGGCCACGGTGCGGGGGACCAGGTCGGTGAGGGTCTCGGGATCGAAGTATTCCGAACGCTCCCCCTGTCCGGTGGGGTCAATGGCCAGCACGACATAGCCCTTGAGCACCAGGCCCAGGCAACACTCGTGGTAGAGGTGGTAGCCCTTGCCCTCGGCCGAGTGGCCACAGACGAAGAGCACACCCGGGGCGGGGAAGTCCGTGTCGGCGGGGATGTACAGGTTCGCCGTGACGTGGTATCCCGGCTGGCCCTCGTAGATGACCTTGTCGATGCGGAAGCCCGGACGGTCGATCTGGCCGACGACTCGGGCATTCAGTGGCCCCGGCTGGGGCCACGTGCCGAAGTAGTCCTCCAGCCGGCTGCGGATGCTCTCCTGGTAGGCCCGCCAGTCCTCGGGGGTCTGCAGGCGCGTCAGGTGTTCCTCGCGGGCTTCCGAGGCCGGCTGCACGCCATTGCGCGAAACGTAGGCGGCAAACGACTGTCTGGCGGCGTCTCTCTTTGCCCCCGGTCCGTAGACGTATAGGGAGGGCTGGGCCTTCATCTGTCCCGGCCCCAGTAACTCCCCGGAGAACCGTCCCGTGCGCTGCAGCGAAACCGACACTATCCGGCAGTATTCGCCCTCGTCGGCCTGGCCCTGCAGCGTGAGCAGGCTGCCGCACTGGATGTCGACGGCGGGGAAGGTCGCCTGCCCCGGCACATCCTCGGTGCCTGCGGCCACCGCGTTGAAACGCGTCGTCCCCAGTGGGTGGCCGTTGAGCACGGCCGTCAGGGTGGAGGCGCCGTCGGGTTCATCGAGGTAGGTGACGGTCAGATCGTAGCGGGCGGTGTCGACCTCGAGGTACAAGTCGGCCTCGCCTGCGCCGCCGCGCTCCGGAGGCACCTGCAGCACCCGGCGCCCACCCCGGCTCACGATCTCGTAGCCCCGCAGGTCCCAGAAGTCCGCGGGCGAGTACACCACGGGCCCGGCCCGCAGCCCCAGCTCGGCCACGCGGTGGGCGGAAAGCCGCACATCGTCGTAATCGGCCGTGCCGGGCCCGAGCAGCTCGAGGTATACCATGGCGTAGGCCGTACCGGCCGGGACGCGATGCCTGAGCGTGACCTGCGTCCAGTCGCTGTCGCCGCGCACAAAGGAGCTATCGGGCTGTGAGAGTATCTCCCCGCCTTCGTCCAGGCAGTACAGTCTCAAGAAGGCCTTGCCCTGGACGCCGATGGTGCGAACCCAGCCGGTCAACTCGCACTCGGCGTCGGGCTGTGGGCAGATGTCGCCCAGGTGGCCGGTTCGCCAGCGGCTGGGCTCCCCGGTCCGGCTGACAATCTGCAGGCTGCGGCTTCCCGTGTGGCCGCCGGCGTCGGCCCACACCATGTCCCTGTCGCCGTCCGATGGAGTGCGCTGTTGCCAGAAGGCCGGCCCGTCACCGTCGGCAAACTCGAAGCCGCCATTGGGCACCATCTCCGACTGTCCGGCCGCGGGGACGGCGAGCGCCAGCAGCAGGACGCCTAAGAGCCACGTGGGCCACAGTGAGAGCAAGGTCATGGGGGTGCCTCCTGTCGGGCCGGTGAGGTGTGGCCGGGGGCAAGAGAAGCGCCGCCCCGACACCATTCCTGTCCAGGGCTATTCCACGCAGGGAGGCGGAGACCTGTGTTTTGCAGCGTGTCGGGAGGCGGCCGTAGGGTGTGCGTAGAGAGGGGCGCGGGGCCGAGGGACAACCTGAAAGACGCAGGCGGCGGGGTCGTCTCGAGGTGGGCGGGATCGCCGCCATCATGAGCCGGGCCGCGCGTGTTGACCCGCGGCTCTTTCTCTCTCTGGCTGTCGCGGCCATGTTCTGGGTCTCAGCGCCCTTGCGTCAACGCAAACGGATCGAACTCGGCCGGCGTCGAGGTGGCTCCCAGGCGCAGGAAGGGCAGATACTGGCTGACGAACCTGGCGTCGTAGTTGAACACCACCCAGCCCTGGGTCTCCATGTTCCGGGTGATGGTGATCTGCTCCAGCAGGTTCTGAGGGCCGCCGAAGGTCATGCCGTCGGCATTGACGCCGATGCCCGGGCAAAGGGGGACGGCGCCGTTGACCCAGGCCTTCTGACGCGAGACATAGGTGGAGAAGCGGGCGTTGTCGGGGGTGTAGGACATGGGACAGACGAAGTCCACCAGGCCCCGATCGACCCAGACCTTCCAGTCCTGCGCGAAGCCGTCGCGGTGATCCTCCCAGTTGAGGAATGTGG
>CAYRFY010000208.1:3947-8314 GCA_964423635.1 uncultured Armatimonadia bacterium
TGTTTGGATGCGCCTGACGCAGGGCAAGGCGGATCTCCCTCACCAGGCCGGTGAGCACCTCGCGGCGCCAGGAGAGGAACTGCTTGCGGGTCTCGCCGGACTTCACGGCCGCGGCCATGTTGGGCACCGCGCGCCCCACATAGCGGGCGAAATCCTTCTTGCAGTGCGGGCAGAAGCAGTAGCTCTCGCCGGGGTAGCGCATGTAGTCCAGGTGGATGCCGGCCACCGGATACTGCGTGGCCATCTCCACGGCCAGGTCCACCTGGAGCTTGCGGTTCGCAGGATTCGCCGGACAGAGCCAGTTGGTGGTCTTCCCGGAGGAGGACACCATCAGGCGGCCTTCCTTCCGGTACTTCTCTCGCTGCGCGGCGGGGCTGCACATGGCATAGAGGTTCAGCATGCGGGCATGGACCGGCACCCCCCAGCGCTGCCCGGCCGCAGTGGCCATCTGCAGGTAGTCTCGCCCCGACTCCCGGGGCAGATGCTTGCTGGGGTACCACGCCACCCCGGCGGTGCACATGTAGGGGAATACGGCGTTGAGATTGGCCTCGCGCAGGGTGCGCATGGCGGTCTCCCAGTTCGGGGGAACATCATTGGAGGCCCAGACACCCCTTAGCTCGCGGGTCACGGAGGGGTAGCTGATCCAGTAGGCGGTCTGAGCCAGGCGTCTGGCCTCGGCCCCGGCGGCGTTCGCCGCCGCGAGATCACCGCGTGCCAGCGCCGCACCGGCCTCCTGCAGCCTGACCGCGGCCTCATGCACGGCCGCGTTGGACCGGGAGACGTCTTCTCCCGCGTTGGACCGGGCCTGGAGACACTCGATCAGGTGCGCCAGCGAATCGTAGCTGCCCAGGGGCCGGATCTCGCCCGGCGAGGTGGGGATCGCGCCCTGCAGGACCTCCGGGGCGAAATAGCCGCACAGCGCGCGCATCAAAGCCCCCTGCGCGGCGCGGTCGCCGTTCGCCGTGAGCACGTGGCTGAGAAAGGCGCCGGTCTCGGAAAGGACGATCGCGGGCCGGCCCGTGGGCTTCTGCGACTTGTCCAGCCAGTAGCCGGCGATCCGGCCCGCGCCGATAGGCCGACAGGCGCGCACGCGGTCGCTGAACTGCCTGACCATCTGAGGCGCGCCGGGCAGGACCGCTGCGTCCGGCCGTATCCCTGCGAACTCGGCGCCCTCCGGGCATATGGCGACCTCACCGGGCTGCACTCCGATGGCGTGCAGCAGCGCCGTGGGGGCCAGGAAGCAGACGACGACCTTCCCGCCACCCTCGATGAACGCCTGCAGCGACGCGAGCTCCTTGGCTGAGACCGCACGATTGTAGGGCAATACGGCCACCTTGGCGGCCGGTACTCCGGAGCGCTCCACCGCCGAATCGCGGGTCTTCGAATAGGGGACGTCCGCGGCGTCCAGAGCCGCCAGCATCGTCTTGGTGAAGGCCTGCATCTGAGGCCTCATCGAGGCGCCGCCGTCGCCGAGGAAGTCACCCTCGATGACCACCACCGGTGCCGGGGCGGCGTGGAGAACGACGCAGTGGCACAGGGCCAGGGCAAACACTCGGGCGGTAAGGCCCAGTGCGCATGACGCGAGC
This sequence comes from uncultured Armatimonadia bacterium, assembly GCA_964423635.1. GTDB lineage: Bacteria > Armatimonadota > Zipacnadia > Zipacnadales > JABUFB01 > CAYRFY01. Next base: position 5,534 of record CAYRFY010000208.1, read on the forward strand.
CCCGACGACCGACGCTTCGGGGGGCCGGAACGTCGGATCGAGGCTCGGTTGTCTTTGCGTGTCACGCACCGGCGTGGGTCCAGGCCGCTATCGATCAATCGCCACCATCCTCGTCCGCGTTCTGGCTCTGCTCGGACGAACCGGCCTCTAGGCCGTCCTCTGATGCATCGGTCTTGGTGGCCTGCTCCTCCTCGGTGGCCTCCGTCTTTGCCGAGCCCTGCGCCTCGTCCTGCTGTGGCTCCGCGTCGGCGGCTTCCTCTGCCGGCGCGGCGGACTGGTCGTCGCGCATCTTCTCCAGGTGCTCGTCAACCTTCTCCTGAGCGCGCTTGAACTGCACCTCACACAGCCTGGCGTACAGGCCGCCGGCTGTGGCCAGCTCGGCGTGGGTGCCACGCTCCACGATATGTCCGTGGTCCAGGACCATGATCTGATCCGCGTTCATCACCGTCGAGAGGCGGTGAGCGATGATGAAGGTGGTGCGGTTCTTCATCAGCTTGTCCAGCGCGTCCTGAATGAGGGCCTCGGACTCGGAATCCAGGTCGGAGGTGGCCTCATCGAGAATCAGAATCCTCGGGTTGCGCAGCAGAGCTCTGGCGATGGCGATACGCTGCCGCTGCCCGCCTGACAGCCGGGTGCCACGCTCGCCCACCACCGTCTCGTAGCCGTCCGGGAACTCCATGATGAAGTCATGGCAGTTGGCGGCGATGGAGGCCTGCACCACTTCCTCGTCATTGGCCTCGGGACGGCCGTATTTGATGTTCTCGCGCAGGGTGCCCTGGAACAGGAAGCTCTCCTGCAGCACCATGCCGATATTGCGCCGCAGGCTGCGGATCATCACTTCCTGCAGGTCGTGGCCGTCCACGAGGATCCGGCCCTCGGTGGGATCGTAGAACCGGGGGAGGAGGTGAACCAGGGTTGTCTTGCCGCTGCCGCTGGGGCCGACGAGGGCGGTGACGGTGCCGGCCTTGGCCTCGATGTTGATGTCCTGCAGCACGATCTCGCCCGGGTCGTAGTAGAAGCCCACATTCTCCAGGGTCACATTGCCCGTCACAGTCCCCAGCCGCTTCGGCTCCTCGGCCTCCTGCACGTCCGGCATGGTGTCCAGGGTCTCGAAGATGCGCTCGACGGCAGCCATCACCCAGTTGATGGTGTCGTTGATCGTGACCAGGGCGATGATGGGCCCGTACATCATCCCCATGTACGACCGGAAGGCGATGAGCTCGCCCATGGTCATCTTCTGGCCCAGCACATACAGGCCGCCGAGGAATAGCACGGTGATATCGGCGGTTCGGGTGATGAGATTGGCATTGATGCCCAGGATCGTGCGGAGCTTGCCGGTACGGATATTGAGATCGATGCTCTCGCGGATCTCGCGTACGAAGCGCCGGGCCTCGGACTGCTCCCGGGCGAAGGCCTTGATCACCCGAATGCCCGAGATCGCCTCGGCCAGGGTGGAGTAGACCTCGGAGTACTGATCTCGCGCCTCCGATGCCGCCTGGCGAATCCTGCTCTGCATGGCCAGGAAGTTGATGACATACAGGGGCAAAACACCCACGGCGATGAGGCTGAGCACCCACACGTGGTGGGTGATGCCGTAGTACAGCATGATCCCGAACACGACCAGCAGGGTGACGAGATTGCTCAGCATGTCCACGACGCCGCTACTGAGCACGGACTGCACGGCGTCCACGTCATACAGCACGCGGGCCATGATGCGTCCGCTGGAGTTGCGCTCATAGTAGCGCATGGAGAGCCGCTGGAGATGTCGGAAGAGGCGCTGGCGAATGTCGAAGACCACACGGTTGCCCAGGTACATCATGATGAGGCTGCGGCTGTAACCGATGACAGAGCCGGCCACAGCCAGGCCGATCAGGATGAATATCACCATCACCAGGTAGTTGTGGGCGCCGGTTATTGCATCGGTCTGCTTCTCGACCGACAGCGTAGTCCACCCGGCGCCATAGATCTTGGTCAGCTTGTCGATGAGCTGACCGGTGATGTACGGCATGGGCATGGACAGCCCCGTGGTGATGAACACCAGGAAGAGGGACAGGGCCAGGGCGGCCCTGTAGGGCCGGGCAAAGCGCAAGAATCGCACGAGCAGTGCCATAGTCCGATGACCTCAGGCGTCAATGACTGAGTGTTCGGGTGCAGGACTAGCGACGGCGATTATACCTTACCCGCTCCCGGCGGTAAACCGCAAGAGGCAGGGGAGCGGCAGGGGAAACAAGCTCTGCCCGGCGGAGGTTGAACTCAGTTTCCGGGGCGGGGAACGGATATTGCAGGGCAAAGGCGGACGCCGAGGCGTGGCCGCCTACCTGATGTGGTGTTCGGTGGAGGGCCGTGCCCGTCGATTGCCGGTGACACAGGAGCACAGACCCAGTGGCCCCCGACAGCCTCGCAGACGACTGGTTCCGTCTCGACGATGACGAAACGGCCCCCGTGCACCTTGTCTCCGATGATGAGGTGCCGCAGACTCACGGCGGCGCCGTGGTTGGCGTACAAGGTGGAGATCCCCGGACCGACACGGTGGCCGCGCAACACGGCCCGGCTCGGGCCGCGCAAACGCCTGGCCGCCACGGGGCGGGCCAAAGGCCCGATGGGGTGCGAACGGTCACCTCCACGCCCGCTGAGCTGGCCTGCGGTGACCTACGGGGCCGGTCGCTCAGGGGCGCCGACCTGCGGGGTGCCGACCTGGCGGGCAGAGACCTGACCGGGGCCGATCTTCAGGATGCACTCTTGTCGGACGCTCGCCTTCAGAAGGCAGACCTGACAAGCGCC
>CAYRFY010000208.1:8324-11484 GCA_964423635.1 uncultured Armatimonadia bacterium
GGTGCCAACCTACATGGGGCCGACTTGTCTGGGGCCCGGCTGCGCGGGGCGGAGCTGACGGGTGCCGATCTTTCGGAGGCCGTGCTGTTTCAGGCCGACCTCGAGGGTGCCCGTCTGGCCGAGGCGGACCTGCGCGGCCTTCTATTGCCGGATGCACGCCTCAGCGACGCGGACCTGACCCGGGCAGACCTGCGCGAGACGCAGTTGGCCGGAACCCGGCTGGACGGGGCCCGGATGTACGGTGCGTCATTGACAGGCGCCGAGATGTACGGTGCGGACCTCTCCCGGGCCGATCTGGGCTCGGCGGACCTCTCCGCTGCCGATCTGTCCGCCGCCAACCTCCGTGGTGCCGACCTGCGTGGCGCGGACCTGCTCGGCACGCGCCTGTGCCGGGCGGACCTGCGGGGAGCCGATCTGCGCTATGCCACCATCGGCGGGGTGTGGCTACTTCGGCCAACCGGAGTCGCCGGCCAGGCCGCCGGGGCCTCCCGCCCGGCAGACCTGCGACACGCCGACCTCCGCGGCGCTCAGTTGCGGGGACTGACGCTCGCTCCCGAGACCCGCCTGGAGGGTGCCGCCCTGGGGCGCTGCCCCCTCTTCGCCGCTGAGCCTGTGATCTACGACGAGCTATTGGCCGTCCGAACCCTGTCCGGCCCGCATGTGTCGTATGATGCGTGCGCCGCGGTGTACCGCCAGCTTGCCGCCGCCCTGGAGACCTGTGGCCGCTGCCGGCAGGCGACGGCTCTCCGGCTCCGGGAGTTGCACTGTCTCCGGCGCGACGGTGTGCTGCGCCGGCTGTGGCCCCGGCGCTCTCGGGATCGAGAAGTCTTTCCGCTCGGTCGGCGCCTGCCGGCTCCTTCGGCGGTGCTCGCCTGGTCCGCGGGGGTCGTGGTGCTATTCGCCTTCCTCCATGGCTGGGCCGGACTCTCGGTGAGTTCCGCGGAGGGTGCGCTCCTCGTTGGACCCGGAATAGGCCCTCTGGCGCCGGCAGGCGGAGTCCTGCAGGGGTTCGCGGCGGCCCTGTACTACAGCCTCGTGTGCTTCGCCGGCCTGAGCTCCCCGGTGGTACAGCCGGCTACCTGGGTGGGCCTGGGATTGGCGGCAGCAGAGGGGGCGCTCGGGCTTTCCGCGGCCGTGCTGCTCATCGCCGGCCTGGCACGCCGCTGCGCAGCCTGAAACACGGCCCGCTTGCCCAAGAACGGGGCCGGCTCCGCCCTCCCCCGGTGTAGAGCGTCCTCCGCCACCCCCCGTCGCCTCCGGGCGCTCATCACGGCCCGGCGCGTCCTTGACGTTGGCTCCTCGACGCGCTAAACTGGGCGCGTTCCACCTTCAGCTCTCCCCCGTGCCGTGCTCCGGGATCGGAGTCATCCTTCGCCGCGCCGCACAGCCGCTGTTCCCGCCGACGGACCTAGTCTCAGCAGGTGGATTGCCATGGACCCCACTACACCTTACGATGCCGTCAAGGCGCGGAGCCCGAAGGAGGTTGCCGTCGCGATCCGCGCGGCCACCAGCTCCAACGTGCGTGGGGCCCTGGAAGGGCTGATCAGCGGCTACCATCCCATGGACATCGCCTACGCCATGCGGGAGCTGGAACCCGATGAGCGCGAGGCGGTCTTCGCGCTGCTGGATACCGATGAGGCCGGGATCGTGCTGGAGGAGGTGGACGATGACATCGGCGCCGACCTGGCGGGAGCCACCCCCGACGAGGAGTTGGCGGAGATCATCGACGCCATGCCTCCGGATGTGGGGTCAGACGTAGTCAACCTGCTGGACGACGAGCGGCGTCACCGCGTGCTGAAGCGCATCCCGGAGGACGAGGCCCTGGAACTGCGGCAACTGCTGCAGTTCCCCGAGGACGTCGCCGGCGGCGTGATGACCAGTGACCTGCTCATGGCGCCCTCCGACCTGACGGCCTCCGACGTGATCCAGCATCTGCGCAACCACGACATACCCACCGACGCCCTGTCGTACCTGTATGTCATCGACGATGACCGGCGTCTGCTGGGAGTCATCAACCTTCCTGAGCTGGTCACCGCTCCGGGAACGGCTCGCCTGGCCGACTTCATGGTTCCCGACCCGGTCTCCGTGAGCCCGGACACCGACCGGGAAGAGGTCGTACGGCTGGTGGATAAATACGACCTGCTGGGCCTGCCGGTGGTCGACGAGCACGGCCGGCTCATCGGGATGGTCACCGTCGATGACGTCATTGACGCCATCCAGGAGGAGCACACTGAGGACGTATCTCAGTTCGCGGGCACCAGTGCCGAGGCCCTGGTCTCGGCCTCGAGCGTTCGCGTCGCCCGCCTGCGCCTGCCGTGGCTATTGGTGTGTCTGTTGGGCACTTTCCTGTCCGCCACGGTGATCCGCCTCTTCACGGGCTCGCTGGAGGCGGCCCTCGGCCTGGCCGCCTTCATCCCCGTCATCAGTGCGATGTCCGGCAACAGCGGGCTGCAGGCGGCGACCGTGGTCGTGCGCGGGATGGCCCTGGGGGTGGTGGACCCTGACCGCATCTGGCGCATGCTGGGGAGAGAGGCGATGACGGCCCTGGTAATCGGCCTGGTCTGTGGGGTGATCGCCGGAGGCATCGGCGCCGTGTTCATGCAGAACCCCGGCTTCGGCCCGGTGGTGGCGGTCTCCATGACCCTCGCCATCGTTTGGGCCTGTCTGGTAGGGACGGTCATCCCCTTCATCTTCGCACGCCTGGGCATTGACCCCGCCATCGCCTCCGGTCCTCTTGTGACCACCGTCAACGACTCCTTCGCCCTGCTCATCTACTTCGCGGTCGCGGCGGCCATGCTGGCCAGTTTCCCGGAACTGCTGCACTGAGCCGGGACATCGTTCGAAGCGCCGATGCTGCACACCTCTCGGAGCACTGTCGCTGTCCCCGCAAGGACGAACATGCCCGGACCGCAGGGCCCGTCTCCCCGACGCGCCCGGTTGCCGAGAAGGCTGCGGCCGGCCCGAGGTGCTTCCGGGCCGGCCGCGTCTACCGACATTGCCTGATGCGTCTCCGGCCTGCTACCAGCTCAGGAAGCCGCCCAGGCGGTAGACCGGTCTGCCGTCCAGCGCCCCGTAGGTGACCTCCAGCCAGTCCAGGGGTTTCCACGTGGCCACGTAGGCCGGCATCGACTTGTAGCTGAGGATCGCCCCGCCGAGCTTG
>CAYRFY010000208.1:11494-11708 GCA_964423635.1 uncultured Armatimonadia bacterium
CTCCTCATCGTGCCAGCCCGTTCCCCAGCCCAGATGCAGGCGAATCAGGGGCTCCGTCCAGCTTGGCGGCCCCGGAGGCACCAGCAGATTGTAGCTGCTCACCGCGAAGAACGACGGGTCGTCTCCGGTACCGGCGAACTTGGCCGCACCCGGCAGCCAGTCCTGCCCCAACACATTGGTCACGCCCACGATGAGCGAGGGGAAGTTCGGCTTC
>CAYRFY010000209.1:0-8894 GCA_964423635.1 uncultured Armatimonadia bacterium
TTTCCAGCCCGCCAAGCTGGCCTGCAGGGCCGGCGTCGGTCCTCCGACACAGCTCGAGCCAGCCATCGGGAGGTCGGCGCCAGGCGGAGCCCGCAAGTACGGTTGTACAACCAGCCGGGGGGCTCCGGTGGCCACGCGGGGAGCGGCGCGCCGCCCCCTGCCGGTCTGGTGCGAACGCTCGCAGAGGATAGGCACACATGAAACGAATGAAAAGCACGATCGTGCTGCTCATGATCCTCGCCATCGCTGCGGTCTGCGGCTGCGGGCGTCGCCCTGTCGCGGGCACGGTCACAACGTCCCGGCAGGAGCCGGGCAGGTCGGAGGAAACGGCCGCCCCTCAGTCCCACGAGGTGCCGAAGGCCGCTGTGCGAGTGCTGGTCCCGTGCGGTCTGGCCAGCTCATTTCGTGACATCAGCCTGCAGATTCCCGAGGACATGCCGGATATCTCCTTCCGCACTCGTGTTCTGCCGGTGGTGGAGATGACGGACAGGGTCCTGGCGGGTGAGATCGGGGGGGATGTCTTCGCATCGCTGGGGTACAAGGAAATCGAGCGCCTGCAGGAGGCCGGCAGACTGGTGGAGGGCAGCGTGCGGAACATCGCCCGCTTCCGCCTCGCGCTGATCGCCGGACGAGGCAACCCTCTCGGCATTACCCGACTGGAGGACCTGACCAGGCCCGCCGTCAGGCATGTAACGATGCCCCCGCCCCATGAGAACTCCGTGGGCTACTACACCCAGGATGTGCTGAGAGAGGCGGGCCTTTGGAGCACGCTCGAGCCCAAGCTTGTCTATCCCGAAGATTCGGCACAGGTTATCAAGTACATGCGAGAGGGTTGGGCGGACGCGGCGGTTGTGTACGATACCTGTCTCATCGAGACATACACGCCAACGGGGGACCCTAAGGGGACTGAGGGGGTGGTGGAGAAGATCGGCATGATCGACCCTTCTCTGTATCCGACGATGTACGCGCCGGCGTGCATATTGACGACCGCAACCGATGTGGATGCGGCCAACCGGGTGATTGAGTACCTGATGTCCGACAGGGTAGCGGCGATCACGGCGAGGTACGGGTATCTGCCCGCGGAGGAAGGCGGCGCCTCGCCGGAAACTACGGCCGGGCAAGCAGAGCCTCGCTGAGCTGGCGTGCCATGGGGTTAGCCGGGTCCTGGCGCAGAGCCCTGCGTACGTGGCTCACGGCCCGGCTCCCCTCGCCCAGCCTCGCCAGGGCCAGAGCCCACCGGATCTCCCGCTCGGCTCTGAGCCGGCTTGTCCAGAGATCACCGGCGGCCGCAAGCTGCCTCTCGGCCTCCCCCCACCGCCCCTGGCCGGACAGTGTCGTCCCGAGAGTCAGGCGACAGAGGGATACCATCTGCCGGACGGCGCCGCTACCGGCGGCGCCGCACGTTGTCCCTGCCCGGATCGCGGCGCCGAGCCATGCTGCGGCCTGCGGTGCGCTTCCTCGATCATGGTAGTAGACTGCGAGCTCGTGGGCCACGCCTAGATAGGTCACGACGGTGCCGCCGTCGTCTCCTCCCCGGTGGATTGCGCCGGTGACTTCGGAGACGTCCGGCACCGGTCGCAGCGCCGTCCCCGCGCGCTCGCCCACGGCGAAGAGCCAGCCGTCCGGAACCAGCCACTCCTCAGGCACATACCGGCCCAGCGCGCCCGGGTACGCCTGGAGGTCCCGATCTACATTGCGGCGGATGAAGTCCCGCCCCGCCCGGTCAGAAGCCGGCGGCACCTCCAGCTCAGGGTGGCCCCGGCGCAGTTGATCGGCGTACCAGGGGTAGCTCAGAAGCGGCAGAAACACCCGTGCGCCCAGCCCGTGTTTGTGCTCCACCTGCTCCAGGTAGTCAAGCAGGAAGCCGACTTGCGAGGCGTTGTGGACCAGGACGCCGTCTTCCCCCACCTGCTCGGACAAGAGCAGGCCGAACTCCCTCGCCGCTGTGACCCCGGACTTGTCGCATACGCCGTAGTTGCGCCCGGCGCCCCAGCCTGCGGTGAGCGCGATGGCCACGACCGCGACCCACGTCGCCGCCCTGCGCGATCGCCCGGCGGCGTGTGAGAGCGCATTGAGCGCCGCGGCGGCCAGAACCACCAGCGCCACGTAGGAGGGCAGCAGATAGGCCTCCCACGTGTAGCGGTCGTTTGTCATGTCATAGCTTATCACCAGGAGGACGTCGGTGAGAACGACGAGGAATCCGGCCAGGAGGGGAACTGCGCCGGGAGACCTCCTGGTGAGCCGGACCGCGCACAGGACTAGAGCCGCCAGAGCGCACAGGACCACCGGCAGCCCGAGGTGGTCGGCGGTGAGGCCCGACACGTACGCCAGATTGGCGGGCAAGTCCTGAGGCGTGGCACCCAGGATCAGCCCTCGGAACTCCTGCCCGCTCACCAGCCACCAGAAGCCTGCCGGTGTCTCCGGATTTCCCCAGTCGCACACGGGATCGCTCAGCGAACGTAGAGGCAGGTAGGCGAAAGGCAGCAGGCCCGTGATCGTGCCTGCCAGGGTCAGACCGAATGCTCGCAGACGCCGGCCGGGTCGAGCGCAAAGTGACGGCAGAGCGGCGAGGGGCGCGCAGCAGGCGATGATGGCGTGGACGCCATACCCGATACCGAACAAGAGCCCCATCCAGAAAGGCCGAGGTCGGCGACAGACGGCCAACAGCAGCATGCCGGCACATACCGCCGCCGCCGTCGGGTACTTGCTGGCCACCGTGGCCTTCTCCCAGAGTCCCGGTGCCACCGCCAGGGCCGAAGCCGCGGCCCAAGCGATGCCCACCACGAGCGCGCTGCGCCTCTGCCCGCCATCGCGTTGCGCTATCGCGAGGGCCGCCAGGAACGCAAGCGAGACGGTCAGGGCGGCGGACAGGGCCGAGAGCAGATTCACCCGCCAGGCCACGCTGCGCCACGGGAGCCGACTGCACGCGTATCCCAGCAGCGTGTACACCGGGGAGCCGTTGGGGTGGGCGATTCCGGGCTCGGCACTCGACGCGATTAGCTCGCCGGAATCGGACCAGTACACGGTGGGACACAAACAGGCGACGTAGAGGCACAACGAAACGCACCCGACCGCCGCAGCCAGCGCGGCTGCGCGCAATCGGGTGCGCTTCCTGGTGCCATCAGCGGATGAGGCGGTGCGTTCCACCGGCAGGGTCGCTCTCTGCTGAGTGTCAGCGACTAGCGCGTCTTCTGCCAGTACTTCGCGTAGCTATCACGATAGGCGGCTTCCGAGGCCTTCATCCATTTGGCGTGGCCATCCACGAAGGCGAAGTTCAGCCCACCATTGTGACCGTCCACGACGTGAGCCGCGTTGCCACAACGACGGTGCGAGGCCCACGGCCAGCCATAGCAGTCGTCGTCGGCATTCTGCTCACCGCAGTAGGCGCACCAGGCGTTGGCCCGGTAGGGGTGGGTGTCGAAGACCATGATCGTCTCGGCCGGGTGGGATACCTGCGCCATGCCATTGGTGATGGCGCTGTGCGAGCCCTGGCACACCCAGTTGCTCACCGCGTACGAGATGGAGAGGTTATTGCTCGGGCACACCATGATCTGTGTGTTCTTCAGATAGGGGGCGATCGCCTCGTGCCAGTGCCGCCAGCAAGCATTGGCCACGTCATCGTTGTAATTCATCGGCAGACGTTCGTCGTAGTCCTGGGCGTATGACAAGATCGCCAACGCCAACTGCTTCTCGTTGGAAAGACAACTGGACTGGCGTGCCTTCTCACGCGCCCTGGCGAAGACCGGGAACAGAATGGCGGCCAAAATCGCGATGATCGCGATCACAACCAGCAGCTCAATCAGCGTGAAACCTCGTGCCCTAAGCATCCTGATCTTTTCCTCCTACTGAGATGGTGGTGCGCGCAGGCCCGCCCGAGAAGCAGGGACAGAGCCCGTATGGCCTGGGTGATTGCCGACCGGTGTTACGAACACTCCACTGCTAAGTATGTCCACGACTGTGAATGTTACACTCAGGCAGTGAAATCTGGCGGACTTTCTCTCGCGGCATGACACGGGCCTTCTGTTCGCCGCTATCGCCCCGACTGCGGCGCCGCGCCGGTTCCCGGGCCGCCCCGGACGGTGACTAACTCGTCCTCTATTGCCGCTTCCAACTCCGCTCTCGTCCACCGTGTATCGATGGGACCGAAGAACGTGACATCCTTCTCCTCGTCGCCCACGTGCACCTTCCACTGCTGCTTGCCGTTGATCACGATGCCGTGGCAGATGGTCTTGGCATCACACCAGTCCACAAAGCCGTCGTCGCTGCAGGTGTCCACGAACTGGAAGTAGACGCGGTCTTTGTACGCCTCCGCCACCTCGTTGAGCACCTCGCAGGTCTTGTCCACACAGTCCTCGGGCATGGGATAGTACGCCGTCACTTGAACCGCGCTGTCGGGGGTGCCGAAGGTGATGGTGCGCACCGCGATTTGCCCGTCCGCGAAGCTTTCGTCCACAAGTTCCCGCCGCGCCAGTTCGGACCTCACGAACTCGCGCAGGTCGGCTTCGCGCCACTGGCTACCGTAGGGGTAGGGGGCCTCCAGGAACCGCACCTTGCGCAGCTTGCCGGCCACCGCCCGAGAGAACTCGTGGCGCCCTGAGACGGTCAGGCCGTCCTCCTTCAGGCCGGCGGCGCCGCGCTGTATCTTCCCACCGGGCGTGGACGTATCCCGTAGTGTGACCCGTACATGGGGAGCGTAATCCTCGGCGATCCTCGCCAGCAGTTCCGCGCTCTTGTCGAAGTCGCCGGTCCCGGCCTCGTAATAGGCCACGATCGCGACCCGGGCTCCGGCGGGTCCCATGGCTGTGGACTGTGCCGGCGGGGCGTGGTGCGCGTGCTCCTCCGGTGCCTTTGTCGGAGCGGGTGCATCGTCCCGTGCGCCAAACTGGTAGTTGACGAACGCGACTGCCGTCACGGCAAACAACACGACACCGATCTTCCAGGCGCTACGCATCCTGTACCCTTGCTCTCCGTGGGGGATTGAGTGGCGTCATCGGGCCGGAGCCCATTGTGGGTCTTGCTGCGTAGCCGGGCGCGGGCGGCAATGGCCGCCCTTGCTCGGGCAATGGTCGCCTCCGCTACCGGTCGTACTTCCGCAGGCGCGATCCGGGCGATGCGGGCCTCGGCCTGGGCCAAGACCCCGTCATCCGGCTCGCAGCCGAAGCACGCCACATAGGATACGGCCTCCACAATGCCTATCGGTACACCGCTGGTTGCCAGGCGGCGTGCCGCCGCAAGGCCCCCTCCGTCACCGACCGCTTGCAGGGCCCGAAGAAGCAGGTTCTGTTGATCGACCACAGATGCGCAGAGGCTGCGATCCTCCCCGGCGACGCACGCCGTGAACTCGGCCGAACGCGTGAGATAGTCCAGACAGGCCTCGCGCGCCGGCGCTGACCCGCCTGCCGTTCGCGCCGAAAGATACAGGAGGATCGGCATCTCCAGGCTCTCGTAGTGGCAGCACCTGGTCGCGTCGAAACGACAGGCGGATACGGCATCGCTCAGCACTCGGTCGTGTTCGGGGCACGGGTCGCAGGACAGCACCACCGCGGCGTAGGGGACTCTGCGGAAGTTCCGTACCCCACCCTGTCCGGCCTCAGCAGCGCGCAGACCCGGCACAAGCACGCGCCGGGCCCACAGGACCTCGCACCTGTCGTAGACCGTGCCGCAGACCCAGACCGCCATCCCAATGCCCAGCAGCACCGCCAACGAGCGTGCGACCCATCGCCCCATCACGCTCGCGCCTCCCAATGCCGGTCGGCACTTGAGATCCGCACTATGAAGCAATTCGCTGTTCCCGAAGCGGCCACCTGCCCGGTCGGCAGGTGCGCTTCTGCCCCCCGGCGAAGCACTCCGCATCCCGCAGGTGCCGGGCCCTCGGTGACCACCCGGCCCGTAGGCAAGCCCGGCGCTTTGCCAGCGAGGTGCGCTGTGCACTCCACCGCTAACCGCTACATCGTCTTCGCTCCGCTCGCGTTCGCGCTGCTGGGCGTGCTCCCCATCTGTGCCCAGCCCATCGCCCCGGAAATCGCCGACACCCTCACTCTCCTGCAGAACGGCGGTTTCGAGGCGGGGGCAGAGCTGCCCGAGTGGTGGGCGCGCTTTCCCGCCGAGCCCCAGAGTTGGGGCAGGCATCTGCGAGATACCGAGACCTCCCATCGCGGCGCGGCCGCCGGCCTGCTTGTCAGCGATGAGCCCCACCCTCCCGGTGCCGGGGTCCAGTGGAACCGCTACGGGATCGCCGTCCGAGGCGGAGAGACACTCATCGTGTCCTACTGGGTCAAGGTGCAGGACACCTCCCCCATCGGCGCGGGCTGCCACTTCTACGACGCCCAGAAGGCCCACCTGGGCTTCGTCCCCGTGCGGCCATCCGGCGACTGCACCGAGTGGACGTACGTGCGCGAGTACGTCAATGTGCCCGCCGAGGCCAGGAGCATGGGCTTTCCCCTGTATGGGGGCGATTCGGGGAAGACCTGGTTCGACGAGGTGTCCCTGCTCACCGTCCCGGAGCATGAGGCCGCCGTCGGAACGCCGACCCTCGATGGCAGGCTGGAAGATGCTTGCTGGACCGCCGGCGAGCCGCTGGGGCCCTTCCTCATCCACACCGGCGAGGGCCTTGCCGTCCCACAGCCCGAGGCCAAGATGGCCTATGACGACACCGGGCTTTCCTTCGCGTTCTCCTGCCCACACGAGCCCGGCGTGGCACTGCTCGCCAATGCCACCGAGCACGACGACGATGTGTGGCTGGATGACAGCGTGGAGGTGTTCATCGCTCCCGGCGCCGGCTCGGGGGACTACGCCCAGATCTGTGTCAACAGCCTCGGAGTGATCCGTGACTCGCGAGGCATGGACCCTACGTGGGAGAGCGGTGCCACGGCGGCGGTGCTTAAGGAGGCGGGGCGCTGGACCGTGGAGCTCAGCGTCCCCTACGAGCATCTCGGCATCGACCTGCAGGTCGGCACCGAGTGGGGCCTCAACCTGGTGGTCAACAACCGTACCGTCGGCCAGACATCCACCTGGTCTCTGGGCGGGTTCCACCGTCCGGGGCGCTTCGGGCGCGTCAGTCTGGCTCCCGATCTGTCCCGGTACACCCTGCCGCACCTGGCCGCGAGCCTCGACCGCGGCGAAGACGCCATTGCCGGGCTGAAGACCGAGGTGGACGCGGTGGCGCTGGAGGCAGGCTCGGCCGCCGCGGTCTCCGAGCGGCTGGAACGTGCCCGCGGGCTCATCGCCGCCCTGCGGCAGGTGAGGGTCGCTGCCGACCTGGGGCCGGACGGCTGGGCGGGTGTGGCGCAGCGGATCGATGAGATCGACCGGGAGATCGCCGCCGCCCGGGGCGCCGCCGTGGAGGGTCTCTTCGCCATCGGCGGCGGGGAGGGGGGCTTCCGCGTCGCCGTGGCCCACGCCCTGCAGAAAGTCCGGCGCGATGGCCCGGTTACCGACGGCCTCATCACCCGCGAGGTCAAGCTCCAGGCCGCCGGCGACGAGGCCGAGTCCTTCCAGCTCGTGGTCATGCCCGCGGGAGAGAAGCTGACAGGGGTGACGGTGCAAGCGGGGCCTCTCACCGGGCCCGGAGACGAGCTCCCCTTGGTGTGGCACAGGGTGGACTATCTGGAGACCGCCGAGCCCAAGTACAAGACCGAATACGTCGGCTGGTGGCCGGACCCGCTCTTGCCCGCGGCGCCCTTCGATGTGGAGGCCGACCGGCGGCAGCCCATCTGGTGTACGGTGAATGTCCCGCCTCAGACGCCCGCGGGGACGTACCGGGGCGAGGTGCAGATCCGCCATGCGGGCCGCGGCATCGCGGTGCCCGTCGAGCTCACGGTCCGCGGCTTCACCCTTCCCCGGCCCGGCGCTCTCGCCACCGCCTTCGGCCTCTATGCCGGGGCGCTGAAGTACTGGTGGTGGCCCAAGGACAACTACCTCGATCACATGCCCATCGAGATGTACCGCGACTGGTGCGAGTTCCTGGGCCGCTACCGTCTGACTCCCAAGAACATCGCCCGCGACTACATCGCCACCCGGCGTGAGGGTGACGAGATCGCGGTCGACCTCAGCGCCCTGGATCAGACGGTCAAGCCACTGGCGGCGAGGTACTTCGCCCCGTACTCCTTCTGCCTCCACCGCCTGCCCTCGGCCGTGGGGATGGAGAAGACGGCCGCGGGGACCAGCGCCCTCGCGGCGGCCCGGGAGACGAAGGCCTTCGCCGACGCATGGGAGATCGCCGGACTGCCCGGGGAGGTCTACATCTACGGCTATGACGAGCCCAGGCCGGAGAACTACGGCTTCATCCGTGAGGCCTATACGGCGATCAAACAGGCCGCCCCCGAATACCCCATCATGCAGACGCTCGGAGATGCCAACCCCGAGCCGCTGGCGGGGGCCGTGGACATCTGGTGCCCGCTGACGCCGGCGCTCACCTCGGAGTTCTACCGCAAGCGCCTGCAGGCCGGCGACACTCTCTGGACCTACGTGTGCTGCTCGCCCAAGCCGCCGTACGCCAACTTCTTCGTCGATGAGCCCGCCACCGATCACCGTATCCTCTTCTGGCAATTGCGCCAGGCGGGGGGTACGGGATTCCTCTACTGGTGCCTGTGCTGGTGGGATGGCCTGCCCAACGAGGCCTCCGGCGAGCCCTGTTTTCCCGATGTGCCGATCCACTTCTCCGAGCTGGGCACATACAAGCAGTTTGGCGACAACGGTGACGGGGTGCTGGTCTATCCGGGCAAGGACCGCACCCCGCTGCCCTCGATCCGCCTCGAGGTGATTCGCGACGGTATCGAGGATTACGAGTACCTGGCCATGCTGTCCTCGCTTCTGCAACGCGCCCGAGCTCTGCCCGAGGGCCGCCGCCCGGGCGATGATGTGCTCACCCGGGCCGAGGAGCTCGGCACGGTGCC
>CAYRFY010000209.1:8904-11683 GCA_964423635.1 uncultured Armatimonadia bacterium
GCATGACGATCTACACCAAGGACCCGCGGGTCATCATGGAGCGACGACGGCAGATCGGGGACACGATCGAGGCGCTCACTCAGGCGGCGGGGAGTGGCTGAGGCAGGCAACGTCGGGCCATGGAGACCAGGAGCATACGAGGTTCCACGGAGGGCGCCCGGAGCAGGCGGGCGGTCTCTTGCCGGTGCCGCTGTGGCCGTGCGGGAACTCCATCGCCCCCACAGGCGTAGAAGTACACTACCGCACCTACGTCGGACACAGGGAGGTACCGCGGCCCATGGTGACGCGGATCTGTGAATCGGAGGGCAGACACCTGGCTCAAGCCGTCTCGGCGGCGCAGCAGATCCTGGCCGCGGGAGGCATCGTGGCGCTTCCCACCGACACCGTGTATGGCCTGGCCGTGCGGGCCGACGATGAGGAGGCGGTGAGGAAGCTGTTCCGCGCCAAGCGCCGGCCGGACGGCAATCCGCTGCCGATCCTGCTGGCCGACGCGGCCGACCTGCCCCGCGCGGCGGTGGCGGTGCCGCCGGAGGCACAGGCACTTGCCGACGCCTTCTGGCCCGGCCCCCTGACCCTTGTGCTGCCCAAGAACCCCCAGATCAGTGACCTGGTCACCGCGGGCAATCCGACGGTGGGGCTGCGCGTGCCAGACCATCCGGTGGCCCGCGGGGTGCTGGGAGCCTGCGAGTTCTCCCTTGCCGTGACCAGCGCCAATCTCTCGGCGGGCTCGCCGGCCAAGGAGGCCGACGATGTCCGACGCGTGTTCTCAGGCCGGATCGAGCTGATTCTCAAGGCGCAGCGCTGTCCCGGCGGAGTGGCCTCCACCGTGGTGGCCTTCGACGGCCCGCAGCCCCGCATCCTCCGCGCCGGCCCCATCACCTGGGCCCAGATCCTGAAGGCGCTGGGGAAGTAGGGGAGGAAGACAGGGAGACAGCCGGGGAGGCAGGACCCTCAACTCGGCCCGAGCCGGTCTCCGACTCACCAGGAGGCTGTGCCCCGGCCGTTGTCGTCATCCACCGCCCGTCCTGTCATGTTGTCGTCGGCCGGTGCCGTCACCCTGCGCGCCCTGTGCTCTGTGACCCCCACCCCACGCGCGTGGCGCTTCTGAAGGACCGCCGTACCGCGGTGGCGAAATGGACCTTCTGAGGTGATCCTCATGAAGATCGGTCTCGTCGGCCTGCCGGGTAGTGGCAAGACCACCTGCTTCGGCATCCTCAGCGGCCGGGCGCCCGCAGACACTCACCACGGCGCCACTTTGGCCTCCGTACCCCTGCCCGACCCGCGCCTCGATCGCATCCTCGAGACAGAGAGCCCCAAGAAGCTGGTCTATGCGGACGTGACCTTCATCGACTTCGACGCCCTGCACAAGGGGGAGGCGAAGAAGGGTGAGTTGGCGCTGCACAAGATCGCCGGGGATGCCGACGCCTTCGCCCTGGTGGTGCAGGCTTTCGGCGATCTGGACCACCTGGGGAACGCGCTGGACCCGGCCTCCGACCTGGAGACCCTGATGCTGGAGATGGCGCTCAGCGACCTGTCCATCATCTCCCGGGCCCTGGAGCGCCTGTCCACGGCCCCGAAGTCCGAGCGGGTGCCCCAGGAGATCGACCTTCTGGAGCGTTGCCGGGCGCATCTGGACGAGGGACGGGCCCTGCGGGACCTGTCTCTGAGCCCCGAGGCCCTCAAGCAGCTCAGCGGCTTTGCACCGCTCACACTCAAGCCCCTGCTGGTCGTGCTCAACGTCGGCGATGATGACCTGCAGGGAGCGAGTGCCGCCGGTGCCGCGGCGCTTGCGCAGGAGGCGGAGCTTTGCTGCATCACGCTCTGCGCCGCTCTGGAGCATGAGATCGCCGAGCTATCGCCCGAGGACCAGGAGGAGTTCCTGGCCGACTACCACCTGGACGCTCCGGCGCGGGAACGGTTTCTCCACGCCGCCTTCGAGATGCTAAACCTTGTGACCTTCTACACCGTCAACGACAAGGAAGCCCGGGCATGGCACGTGGGCAAAGGTTCCCTGGCCCCGCAGGCGGCCGGGAAGGTCCATTCCGACATGCAGGCCGGGTTCATCCGCGCCGAGGTGGTGCCCTTCTCGGCGCTGGACAAGCTCGGGTCCATCCATGCGGCCAAAGCCGCCGGGTACCAGCGGGTGGAGGGCAAGGAGTACGAGGTTCGCGACGGCGATATCCTCCAGATACGGTTCAGCCACTGAAGCAGACTGCCACGGCGGCCGTGAACCGGCGCCGTGCACACGACGCGGGAGGTCTGACATGGGACGAGCGGCGCTCCTGGCGCTATCATTGCTCTTCTCTTCCGGCGCGGCGAGCGCTCAGCTTGCGAACATGGCGGTCATCGAGCTCAGATGGGCCGAGGCGCGAGCCGTGGCCGCCATGTTCGCCGACGAACCGGGCCCGGCCGAGGAGGAGCTCAGGGCGTACCGCCAGCAGTGGGTCGAAGACTTCGCCGCCGACGTGGCGGGCCAGGTGCGGCGCCGCCCCGACGACCGCTGGCACTACGCCTCGAGCATGATCGCGGCCCCCAGAGAGCAGGTCGGCCAGGACGAAGGCGTCTTGCGACACATGCTCCCCGCCGGCCTTGACGGGCCGCCCGTAGCCCTGCCGAACCGCAATGCCCTCCTGGTCAGCGGCGACCCGGTCGCCATCGACCAACTGCGCGAGCTGATCTCTCTGGTCGATGTCAAACCCCGCATGGTCAACATCGAAGTGCGTCTGCTCGATGAGCCCGTCACGAGCACGGATGAATGGGGCATCGACATCGGGCAGAG
>CAYRFY010000210.1:0-8577 GCA_964423635.1 uncultured Armatimonadia bacterium
AGAGGCGGGGCTGGGGGGGTGAGGCGACGTGAGTCGGCGCCTGCCCGAAACCTGCGTAATCTGAGTTTCCAGCCCGACTCGGCGGGCTCATGACCCACCGAAATGGGTTTCCGGCCGCACCAATGGCCGAAGCGGGCGAGCGCCCCGCCTGCCGTCAATTCTGTCGGCCACATGGCAACCATCCGGGAGAACGAGCGCGCCATGACTGCGGACTGCGTCCTCGCCATCGATCAGGGCACCACCTCCTCGCGCGGCCTCGTCCTGGCCGCCGACGGTTCGGTGGTGGGTGAGCACAAGGTGGAGTTTCCCCAGCACTTCCCGCAGCCCGGGTGGGTGGAGCACGACCTGCTTGAGATCTGGCACAGCGTGCGGGAGGCCGTGGCTCAGGCCGTCGCCCGGGTGCCCGGAGCGTGGGGGCGTATCGCGGCTATCGGAATCACCAACCAGCGGGAGACGGTGGGCCTGTGGAAGCGCGCGGATGGAGAGCCCGTGGGGCGGGCCATCGTCTGGCAGTGCCGTCGCAGCGCCGAGGTCTGCCGAGTCCTGGACGCCGAGCACGGCCCCATGATTCGGCGCCTGAGTGGTCTGACGGTGGACCCGTACTTCTCGGGGCCGAAGCTCCGTCTGCTACTGGACGAGGCCGAGCGCCGGGGCCTTCAGGCGGATGAACTGTGCGCGGGCACCGTGGACACCTGGCTCCTGTGGTGTCTGACCGCGGGAGCTGGGTATGCCACCGACCCCACCAATGCCTCACGGACGATGCTCTATGACATCGACCGGCGGCGGTGGTCCGAGGAGCTGCTGGAGGTCATGGGCATTCCGGCGGGGCTGCTTGCCACCGTCAAACCATCGGGCGCGAGGTTCGGCACCACCGCCGGCGACCGGGTGATCCCCGCGGGCATCCCGATCCGGGCGATGATCGGCGATCAGCAGGCGGCGCTGCTTGGCCAGGGCTGCGTGGCCCCCGGGCAGGCCAAGAACACCTATGGGACCGGCTGCTTTCTGCTGGTCAACACCGGCGACCGCCGCGTGGACTGTAGCCGCGGGTTGCTGACCACCCTGGCCTGCGACGCGGCGGGCGATCCGTGCTATGCCCTGGAGGGCAGCGTGTTCGTGGGTGGAGGCGCGGTGCAGTGGCTCCGGGATGAGTTGGGGATCATCGAGTGCGCCGGGCAGATCGAGGCCCTGGCCCGGAGCGTGCCGGACACCGGGGGAGTGGTCTTCGTGCCCGCCTTCGTGGGCCTGGGGGCGCCGTACTGGGAGCCGGAGGCCCGGGGAGCCATCCTGGGCCTCAGTCGGGGCACGGGTCGAGCCCACATCGCCAAGGCGGCCCTGGAGGCCATCGCGCTGCAGAGCGCCGAGGTGATCGAGATCATGCAGCAGGAGGGCGCACCGGTGAGGGAGTTGAGGGTTGATGGGGGTGCCGGCGTCAACGATCTGCTGCTACAGATGCAGGCGGACTATTCGGGGGTGACGGTGGTGCGATCCGGGGAGGTGGAGATGACGGCTCTGGGGGCCGCGGCCCTGGCGGGGATGGGAGAGGGCCTGTGGGAACAGTGCCGGATCAGGGGACGTGGCACTCCGGGCCGCTTCGCCCCGGCGACCACCGCGGCACAGCGCGATGAGAAGCTGGCGGCCTGGCGCCGGGCCGTGAACCGCGTGCTCTAGAGGTCCGGCCGGGTGACGTCCGGTGACTAATCGCGTCCTGAATGCGGAGCAGGCACATCCACAGGGCCCTGACGACACTCCTCCTCCGCGTTTCGAGCCATGGCACCGAGGCACGTAGGCGGCCCAGTTGACACAGCCGACAGGGTCTCCAGCGGCGGCAACCTTTTTTTGCGATGCTTGCAGGTATCGGGTCAGGCCCTGTGGAATAACCGCTTCCACGCCAAAGGAAGGTCTCGTCCGATAGCCGATTTCCGCGCCAATGAGACAGGCCGGAGCCTGTGGGGCTGTCGGGGTATCAAGCTTCCTTGACGGCTGTTGAACCTGAGTGCTACGATTACATCTTGCCCAGCCACCCCCACCGGACGGATACACCCGGGCATCGGAGCGCAAGAGCCAATGTTGGACGCCAAGAAACTGGCCGCGATGGCCGCGAGCGCAGATAGCCAGATTAAGATCCAAAAGCAGATCAACCTGCCATGGGCCAACGCGTTCCGGATCAGTCTCAACAGCGTCATGCTGCGACTGGGCCGGGCCGCCATCACGGCCTCCGGCGTGGTCCTGGGCATCGCCTTTCTCATGTCGATTTGGACCTCCCGTGTCTGCCAGGAGGGCATCGAGCGCTTCGAGCAGACCAGCGCCCGGGCGGTGACCACGATGGGCCAGGACGGTGAAACCGGCCCCGGTGCCGCCGCGGCCGCCGCCGAGAAGGCCCAGCGCACCGCCCGCCAAAACTGGCTGGTGGTCATGTCACTGCTGGTGTGCACCGTCGGAATCACCAACTCCATGCTCATGTCCGTGACCGAGCGTTTCCGCGAGATCGGGACCATGAAATGCCTCGGTGCCCTGGACACTTTCATCGTTCGCCTCTTCCTCATCGAGACGGCGATTCTGGGCATGCTGGGCTCCGTCGTGGGGACGGTTCTGGGCCTGGTGGTGATGCTCATCGTGTACACCATCAAGGATCGTTCGGTGGCGGCGAAGATGGACTGGGGCCACATGCTGACATACGTGGTGGTGGCTCTGGTTGTGGGAACGGTGCTGTCGATCGTCGCCGCGATTGCTCCGGCGATACGGGCCGCGAAGATGCCGCCGGCCGCCGCTCTCGCAACGGAGGTCTAGAACCGCGGCCGAAAAGCCCGCCTTCGGCAAAAGTGTCATCCGGAGAGCGTCCGCTCCCGGTAAGAGCAGCTCGAAGAATCTCCTGGCATTCAACGGGATTCTTCGCTATCTCGCTATGCGAGATTGACGCTCAGAATGACAGGAACCGGTCCGGCCGGGTTTTTAGGCTGGACCTCTAGATGCGCGCCGGGAGGCCGTTCCCGAGCCCGCCTCGGCCGGCCGAAGGCCCGTCGCATCGGGTTTTCGTTCACACTCCTGCTCGGTCGCACGTTCATTTCTCGCCGCGGACATCCGCGCTTCACGGGCCGGGAACTGCATCGTCAGGGCGCGCAGAGCAAAGGGCGCCGCGCTCGTACACCCCCGGTCCACAAAGGGACCTTAGACTGCTCCATCCGCCAGGCAGGCGGCAGGTGCTTGGAATGACACCCAGCGGGGCTCTGGGCCCCGCCGCCGGCGGCAACCGGGCCCGGGAGGCTCGCAACAGGAGGCTTGAAGATGGCACTCATCAAGTGCCCGAAGTGCGACTATGAGGAGGAGACCACCGGCCTGGTCACCGTCTGCCCCAAGTGTCATGCCGACCTGACTGCGGTCATGGCCAAGATCGGCAAGACGGGGGGCCGAAGCAAGGCCGCCGACCTGGTCAAGGACGACTCGGTCACCACTCACGAGTTCATCGTCCGCACCAAGGGCCTCATCAAAGAGTACAAGATGGGCGACCAGATTGTCAGGGCTCTGCGCGGCGTGGACCTGGACATCCGCCGCGGCGAATACCTCTCCATCATGGGCCCGTCCGGCTCCGGCAAGTCCACCCTGTTTAACATGGTCGGGGGGCTGGACAAGCCCAGCAGTGGGACCTGCTTCATCGAAGAGGTGGACATGGCACAGCTCGACGCCTTCGAGCTGGCCTGGCTGCGCTGCCGGAAGATCGGCTACATCTTCCAGACCTTCAACATCATTCCCGTCATGACGGCCCTGGAGAACGTGACTCTCCCCATGATCTTCGCGGGGATGAATTCCGACGAGATGATGGAACGGGGTCGGACGCTCCTGGAGTTGGTGGGCCTGGGCGACCGTCTGCACCACAAGCCCCTGGAGCTGTCGGGAGGCCAGCAGCAGCGTGTGGCTGTGGCCCGTGCTCTGGCCAATAGCCCCGCCATCATCCTGGCCGACGAGCCCACCGGTAACCTCGACCTGCAGACCGGCAAGGAGATCATCGATCTTCTCAAGGAACTCAACGTCGAGAGCGGTGTGACCATCATCTCGGCCACCCACGACCTGAAGATGATCGACGTATCCGACCGGATCGTGCATATCCGGGACGGCGGCATCGAGCGCATCGAGCGCCGCGAGGACATCGATCTGACGATCGGCGAGATGTAGCACGAACCGTGGCCGCGATCCGAGTGGGGGCACACCGGATCGTGGGCGCAAACACCACGGCGCGGCATCGACGGGCCTCGGCACCCAGCGCGGCTGCCCGTCCCACGGCGCCGCTGCGGACACAAACCTCCTGCCACGCCTCCAAGCCGGCGCGGCGGCCATGCAAGCCTGCGGGGCTTGCCCCAGCTTTCCCGCCCCGTCAACGATACGCACTCCGTCCGCCACACGGCACCGGACGCTTCTCGGTGCCGTGTTCGGACCAATAGGGCCAAGGCGGTGAGCCTGTTTTGACGCACAAGCTCTCAGGGCGATTCACCGGGGTAACCCCACTGGTCGCAACGTTACTTCTCCTCGTGTGGGCCTGCGGGCTGGTGTGGGCGCAGGGGCGAGGTGACGAGGACGAGATCGTCCTCAAGTCCGACACCGACTACCAAGAGGTTGCCTCGCTCATCGACGGGGCCGAGATCCAGGCCACCATCGATTCCATGGCCGCGCTGGGCTCCCGCATTACGGGCTCTGAACAGTGCGATGCCGCCGCGGAGCAGGTCATCGCCGAGTTTCGGCGCCTCGGGCTGACCGATGTCGAGGTCGAGCAGTTCCCCGTCATCGTCCCCAAAGTCTTCCCCGACGCCCAGGGGCGGGCCGCGGCGCTCACCGTCACCGGCGGACGCAGCTTCGAGATCCTGCCCATGTGGCCCAATCTGGTGCGCATGCCCAAGACCCCCCCGCAGGGGATTGACGGCCGCCTCATCTATGCCGGCACCGGTCAATTGCGGGCCTTCAACGGCCTGGACGTGGCCGATAGTATCGTCCTTCTCGACTTCAACTGTGGCGCCGACTGGTTCAACGCCCCTCTGCTGGGGGCGCGCGCAGTTCTGTTCATCGAGCCCGAGGAGACCCTTCGCGGCGAGGCCGAGCAGAAGTTCCTCTCCATCCCCGTGGACATCCCCCGCTACTGGGTCCCTAAGGAAGTCTCCGACCATCTCCGCGCTCTGCTGGAATCCCGGGACCGTGTGGATGTCAACATCAAGTGTGACATGCGCTGGTCCAAGGAGACCGGCAAGAACATCATGGCTCACGTCAAGGGCTCCGACCCGCGACTGAGCAAGCAGCAGGTCGTCTTGCAGGCCTACTATGATTCGATCTCCGTCGTGCCTACCGCGGCCCCCGGCGCCGAGAACGCCTGTAGCATCGCGGCCCTGTACCAGCTCATCAAGGCCGTCAGGCACACCCCGCCGAAGCGCAGCATCACCTTCCTGGCCACCTCCGGCCACTTCCAGGCCATGGCCGGAGCCAAGCACTTCGTCTATAACCGCATCCGCGGCGGGCGCAGTGAGAAGCGCGTCCGCCAGGTGTTCGGTCTCATCGACGGCGCCCGTCGCGAGATCGAGGACGCCGCCGACCGCGTCTGGGAAAAAGAGAAGGACACCAAGGTCCAGAAGACCGAGGAAGAGATCACCGACGAACGCCTTCGGGCTCTGGGCCGCATCCAGAAGTCCCTCAACGTGGCCCGCAAGAAGCTGGCCAAGATGGAAAAGACCATCCGCGTCGCCCAGAAGGAAGACCCCAACGAGGGCAAGATCAAAGAGTTCCGCCTCAGCCCGGAGGACCTGGAGGAGCGTACGGAGCTGCTGGCCAGGTTCGAGCAGACCCGACCCGCCATGCACCAGGCCGTCCAGCAGGCCCTGGATGTGGTCAAGGAGTCCCGCCGCACCCCCAAGACCGCGTCGATGGAGCAAAAGCAGGCCGCCCTGGACAAGGTCCAGGCCATCATCAATGACACCACCGACGCCCTGGACTTCTCTGAGCTGGGCATCTCTCTGTGGCTCTCGGTGGACCTCTCCAGTCACAACAACGCCTTCGGCGTGTTTTACAAGGGCTACTTCTATAACTACTCCGAGAACATCCAGTGGAAGTTCTCCGACATCGGCAAGAAGGCCCGGGAGTTCGGGGACCTCATCGGGCAGGCCCTGGGCGTGGACGCCACCACCCGCCTGGCCGACGGTATCAACGCGATCCAGGGCAAGACCTGGACGACGTACATGTCCGGCAAGCTGGCACTGGAAAACGAGGTCGCAACGCTTGCCGCCATTCCCGGCCTGGGCTTCGCCACCATCAACGACTCTCGCCCCCAGGTGGACACTCCCTTAGACCTGCCCCTGCATGTGCAGGTCGAGAATATCACGGAGCAGGCCCGGTTCCTGGCCTGCCTGCTGTGCGATCTGATCAACATCGAGGAGCCCAAGAAGCTCTACGATCTGCAGCTCGAGGACAACTTCGTCGAGGTCAAGGGGCGCATGGTGGAGTTCATCCCCGAGGCGAGCACCTTCCCCGACGAGCCCGTGGAGCACGCCATCGCCGTGGCGCGCACCGGCACGAAGACGGCCATGGGCGTGCGCGCCGAGCTGTTTGACATCGCCACCGAGCTGCCCCCGGACCCTCCGGACCGCTTCAAGGAGCCCCGCGAGTTCCAGGAATGGAATGAGAAGGGCGGTGTGATCCACATTATCGGCCTGCCCAACGTGCGGGCCGCCGGAGCTCCCACGCGAGTGGAGGGCTACGTCCTGGATAACGCGGATCCCAACGACCCGGACCCCTCGAAGAGAGGTCTCAATGACGGGCACGTCGCCATGGCCCCGGACCTGGGCGTCAACGGCGATGCCGCCTACCCGATTACGCTGAAGATGGACCAGGAGATCAAGCCGGTCACGTGCGTCATGTTCGGCTGCAAGCCCATGACCATCTACGACATGGTGGACCAGCGCTTCTTCGAGCTCCTGCGCGAGATCAACATCTACGATGCAACCACCGACGCTACCCCGTACGAGTTCGGCTATTGCCTACCTTTGCCGCCCCAGCAGTTCGTATCCTCCTACGAGCCGGTGGCGGTGGTCTTCGTGCCCAGCGGCACCAAGACGAAGATCACCATGGGCGCCAGTGTTCTGGGCCTGCGCTTTGTCCTGGTCAATCCCACCAGGGAGGACCTCGAGGGCGAGGGCTATCTGGTTGACCAGTACCCGGCGATGTACGCCACGCCATACCGCGTGGCCAGGGACATGTGGCTTCTGGACGAGGACCGCATGACGGCCCTGCGCAAGCACGGCATTGAAAACAGCCGTGTGGCCGCCGCGCACAAGCAGGCTAAGGAAGACCTCCTCGAGGCCGAAAAGCGTCTGGCTCAAAGAGAGTACGACAAGTTCCTCACCGCCGCGCGCTCGGCCTGGAGCTTCGAGTCCCGGGCCTATCCGGACGTGCGCAAGACCGCCGATGACGTGATCAAGGGGATCTTGTTCTATCTGGCGCTGCTGCTTCCGTTCGCCTTCTTCTGCGAGCGGCTGCTGATCGCGGCCCCGGATGTCCGCATGCAGATCGTGGGCTTCTTCGGCATCTTCATGCTCATCTTCTTCCTCATCTCCCAGGTGCATCCGGCCTTCGCGATCACCTTCACGCCCGCCATCATCCTGCTGGCCTTCATAATCCTTGCCCTCACGATGATCGTGGTCTCGATCATCGTGCAGAAGTTCGAGGAGCAGATGAAGGAGGTGAGATACGAGCAGACCGGCATCCGCACGGCGGACGTGGGGCGTCTCAGCGCCTCCGGTGCCGCCTTCAACCTGGGAATCGCCAACATGCGCCGGCGTAAGGTCAGGACGCTGCTCACCTGCCTCACGCTGATCTTGCTGACATTCACCGTGCTCTCGTGCACCTCCGTCGTGGAGGGCGTGCGGACGAACCGTATCAAGCTGCCCAAGACGTCTCCTTACAACGGGATCTTGATCCGCGACAAGACCTGGGCTCCCATTGGTGAACCCACCGCCCGCGTCATGTCCAATGAATTCGGCGACCGCTATGCCGTGGCCCCCCGGGCGTGGTATACCTCGGCCAAGGTGGGCGAGCAGTCCTTCATCGACGTGCGACGGGGCCTGAACGCCTACGCCGCTACCGCCATGGTCGGCCTCACCCCACGCGAGACCGAGATCACGGTGGATGCGGAGAGGCTCCTGAAGCCGGGCGGCCGGTGGTTCCGCGAGGACGACGGTCTCGTGTGCGTCGTGCCCGACGGCATGGCGAAGAAACTGGAGATCTCTTCGGAGCAGGTGGGGACCGCAACGGTCTCGGTGTTCGGCACGCGCCTGCGCGTGATCGGGATCATCCGATCGAACAAGTTCAAGAACCAGGCCCGCGATCTGGACGGCGAGTCCATCACCCCGGTGGACTATCTGCTGATGCAGGAGCAGCAGGCTCAGCAGCAGCAGCAACAACGCGGGCAGAAAATGAGCGAGGACGAGCTGCGCGAGTACATCCATCTCGCGCCGGACAGTGTCCTGTTCTGTCCGTATGACTTCGTGATCAACGCCGGCGGCAACCTGCGCTCCGTGGCCATTGCCATCCCCGACGGCGAAGAGGTCC
>CAYRFY010000210.1:8587-11642 GCA_964423635.1 uncultured Armatimonadia bacterium
CTCATGCAGCGCGTGGAACTCAACCTCTACGCCGGCATTGATGGCACGACCTTCCTGTGCAGCGCGGTGAGCGCCACAAGCTTCAAAGGCGCCTCGGACCTGGTAATCCCGATCCTCATCGCGGCGGCCATCGTCCTCAACACCATGCTGGGATCGGTGTACGAGCGCGTGCGGGAGATCTACATCTACAGCTCCCTGGGGCTGGCCCCCACTCACATCGCGGCTCTGTTCATCGCCGAGGCCAGCGTCTACGCCATTCTCGGGGCTATCGCCGGCTATCTCGTGGGCCAGACGATCGCCAAGGTATTGCTGACCTTCGATCTGCTGCAGGGGCTGAACCTCAACTACTCCTCGCTGTCGGCCGTGAGCTCGACGGCGATCATCATGCTCACCGTGCTGCTGTCGGTGATCTACCCGGCCAAGCGCGCGTCGCAGATCGCGATGCCGGGCATCGAGCGGCGGTGGAGTCTCCCCGAGCCGGTGGATGACCAGATCAAGATGGGCCTGCCGTTCACGATGACAGGCGACCAGGCGCTGGGTGTGAACATGTTCCTCCGCGAGTACCTGGCCGCACACGCCGACTACTCACTGGGCCACTTCTCCACCGCGGACATCGAGCTGTCCACGATCGAGGCGGAACTGGGTGAGGGCTATCAGTTGTCTCTGATGGTCTGGCTGGCGCCTTACGACCTGGGTGTCTCGGAGCGGCTGCTGCTGCAGACGGTGCCCACCGAGGACGAGGAGGTCTACGAGATCCGCGCGGTCATCATCCGCGAGAGCGGCGACGAATCCTCGTGGATCCGCGTGACGCGGAACTTCATCAACATGCTCCGCAAGCAGTACCTGTTGTGGAGAACCTTCCCGGCCGGACTGAAGGGCGAGTACTCCCAGCGCGGGATCAAGTACCTCGCCGGCGAGTACACCGAGGAAGAGTAGTCGGGCCCGGACAGAACCGAACCATCCCAGTAGCATGCCGCTGCGCCCGCTGTAATCGCGCCGGAGGTGTCAAGTGGTTTATCACGACCCAGAACTCGAACTCTATCGGGGCTTGATGGATCAGCCGGAGGAGTTTGTTGACGGCTTCGATATCAAGGCCGTCATCGGGGCCTTGTTCGTCGGCTTCGTCATGATGCCCGGCGCCATCTACCTGGGGCTCATCGCCGGCCAGTCCCTGGGGCCGGCGGCGGAGTGGACGACGGTTATCCTCTTCACCGATGTCGCCCGTCGGTCGTTCGTGACGTTGAAGAAGCAGGAGATCTACATCCTGTTCTACATCGCCTCGAGCCTTGCCAGCATGCAGGGCGGCTTAGCTCTCGCAGGTGGTGCCTTCGCAGGGAAGATCTTCGACCAGTACCTGGTAAGGTCCCCGGCGTTCCGAGGACTTGGCATCGCCAATGATGTGCCTTCGTGGGTCGTACCGGGCCCCAACTCGCAGGCCATCTCACAGCGGACCTTCTTCCATCAGGATTGGCTGGTCCCCAGCATTCTGCTGGTGTTGGGCACGATTCTCGGGCGCTTCGTGGCCTGGGGTATGGGCTACATC
Source organism: uncultured Armatimonadia bacterium (assembly GCA_964423635.1). GTDB lineage: Bacteria > Armatimonadota > Zipacnadia > Zipacnadales > JABUFB01 > CAYRFY01. Next base: position 10,131 of record CAYRFY010000210.1, read on the forward strand.
GTGTTCCGCGTGACCTCCGACTACCAGCGGCTCCCGTTCCCCTTCGCGGCCATCGCGGCCCAGGGCGCCACCGCGCTGTCGGAGGCCTCCAGCAAGGAAGAGACCTGGCGCTGGCGCACCTTCTCGATCGGAGCCATGGTCGGTCTGATCTTCGGCGCCTTCTACGTGGGGATCCCCACCATCACCGGCGCCATCATGAGCAAGCCCCTGCAGCTTCTGCCGATCCCGTGGGTCGACCTCACCCGCAGCACCGAGGCCATCCTGCCCGCCGTCCCGACGGGCTTCGTCACCACCATCGGCTCCATCGGAGCCGGGTTCGTCGCCCCGTACTGGTCGGTCATCGGCAGCTTCGTTGCGGCCATCGGCACCATGATCGCCAACCCGCTGCTGTATCGCTCCGGGATGCTGACCACCTGGAAGGCCGGCATGGGCACCATCGAGACAAGCTTCGCCAACAGCATCGACTTCTACATGTCCTTCGGCGTCGGCATCGCCCTAGCCGTGTTCCTCATCGGCATGTACACCATCATCAAGGCGCTGATGGACAACAGGAAGACCGGGAAGCTCAAGCGGGACGGCGACACGGAGGAACGCGCCACATGGGCGCCGCCTCCGGGGCGCGGCGATATCCCCATGTGGCTGGCCACGGCTCTGTTCGTCGTCGGCACCACGGGATACGTCATCCTGTGTTACATCCTGGTGCCCAAGTTCCCGCTGCTGTTCGTCATCTTCTTCGGGTTCATCTTCACTCCCATCACCTCGTTCATCGACGCCACGATGATCGGCATGACGGGTCAGTGGGTGGGGTTGCCGTATGTGCGCGAGGCCACCATCATCCTCTCGGGCTACAAGGGCATCGACATCTGGTTCGCCCCGATCCCCATCTCGGACTTCGGTGGCATGGCCAGTCACTTCCGCGTCATCGAGCTGACGGGGACGAAAATCACCAGCATGATCAAGGCCGAGGCGCTGATCTGGCCGATCACCATCTTCTGCAGCCTGCTGTTTTGGCAGTTCATCTGGCGCCTGGCACCGATACCGTCGGTGTACTACCCCTATGCCCAGAAGATGTGGCACCTGTCGGCCCTGCAGCGCGGCCTGTGGCTGACGGCCACCCTCAACCCGGAGCGGAACCTGTTCCTCCGGGCCTGGAAGCCGATGCTTGCGGTGTGGGGCATGGTCTTCGGCGTCGGGTCGTACACCGTACTGGCGGCCTTCAGGTTGCCAATCATGCTGGTCTTCGGCGTGGTGCGCGGACTGGGGACGATGCCGCACTTCATCTTCCCCGAGGTCGTGGGGGCGCTGATCAGCCAGTATTACTTCGTGCCCAAGTTCGGCGCGCGGCGCTGGAAGCAGTACGCCACGGTTCTGATGGCCGGGTTCTCGTGCGGCATGGGCCTGACGGGCATGGGCACCGTCGCCATCGCCATGATCAGCAAGTCGGTCTCACAAATGCCGTACTAGATGTCTACATGGGCGCACTTCTTGACGTTTGAGGCAAGTTCCGGGGCC
>CAYRFY010000211.1:0-11641 GCA_964423635.1 uncultured Armatimonadia bacterium
CGCTCCATGGCAGCGGCTTGCCGTCGGCCTCGAAGGTGAAGCCTCCGAGGTTGCGCACATCGTCGCCGAGGACCTCCACCCGCAGAGAGCCGATGCCGCCATGCCAGCGCGAGCCGGTCTGCAGGATGTAGGGCACTCGCAGACGCGGGGCAGGCGGAGACATCCTGTACCGTGCCTCGAGGCAGCGCTGCTGACCGGCGGCGAAGTAGACGCTCAGCGTGTACCAGCGGGACTTGAGCTCCTTGCCGTTCAGCGTCAGGGGAGCCGTCGTCTCCTGCAATGGCACTGGCCCGCCATCGACGGCCATGCTCACGCCTTCCACGGGATAGTAGCCCCCGTCCACTGAGTGCGCGCAGATCGGGAACCCCATCAGCACGCGGCAGGCCTCTCCCCCATTGGAAAAGGTCATCGCGGCCCTAACTTCCGCACCGGGGCCGAAGGGGTCGATGACCAGCAACTCGTCGGTCATGGCGATGGACGGGTGATCCTCCAGCGGGGTCAGCGTGCCCCCGGAGTAGCTGACGGGGCACAGGTCGGCGGAGGCAACGGCGCAGATCAGCACAGCCAATGCACAGACAATCGCGTGGCGACAGATCATCTCTCGCTCCTCCACTCTGCGGAGTCTGGGGGGAAGGACGGCAGGGGACTCGCAGGCACACCTCCCCTGCTCCTGCAGACGAACGGCCACGGCGGGAGTTCAGGCGAGGTTGCCCCTCGCCGATCTTGGCCTGGTCCCACCCCGCGCGGCCCTCACGGGCCGCGCGAACGGCAGGGAGGGGAGGGGCGTGCCTTGCTCCACGGGCTTGCGCCCGTGGCAAGGTTCTGTCGCCCCTTCGGGGCTGTGGGGCGACAGCACGGCCAAGCCCATCCGCCGTTCTCAGACGTTCTCCGTCCCACGCCGTTGCCGTTCTCCGTGGAACTCCGTGCTCTCCGTGTCTCCGTGGTCTGACGTTGCCGTTTTCCGCCGTTCTCCGCCGTTCCCCGCCGTTCCCCGCCGTTCTCCGTGGAACTCCGTGTTCTCTGTGTCTCCGTGGTGCGACGTTGCCGTTCGCCGTGGTCTGACGTTGCCGTTCTCTCAGTCCACCGCCACCAGCTCCCGGTCTCCCACCCCGCACACCTCCACCTCCCCGTCGCCGTCGAAGTCGCCGGCCACCACGTGCGTCACCGGCCCCTGCAGCGTTTCTGCACGCAGCACTCGCCCGTCGGGGGCGATCAGTCTCAAGGCCCCGTCCTGGCATCCTGCCGCCACGGCGCCGGGCAGCGTTGCAAGCGCCAACGGGGCGCCGGGGAGCGTCACCTGCCAGGCCCTCTGCCCATCGCCACCGAAGGCGATCAGATTGCGCGACAGCCCGTCCACGGCGGCGATGAGCCGCGGAGCCCCGTCGGTCGAGAGCGTCGCCAGGTCGTTGACGAACCCGGGCACGCTGGTATTCAGCAACACCGCCCCCTTGCCGTCCCGGGCGTACACACCGAAGGTCTGGTTGCCGAAGACCACGTCCGCCACGCCGTCGCCGGTGATGTCCTCGGCCAGGGCCGCCGTGGTCACCGGACCTGAGCCGCCCACGCTGAACAGCGGCTTGCCGGAACTGTCCAAGACGGGCCAGCCGTAGTACTGCTCCCCACACAGCGTCTCCAGCCTGCCGTCACCGTTGACGTCGCCCAGGGCGCCCTTGAGCCCCGAGTGCTGGATCTCGTAGCTCCAGACATCCTTGCCCTCGTGGTCGAGACAATAGTAGTGCCAGTTCTCGCAGGAGAGGACCACCTCATTGTCCCCGTCGCCGTCCACATCCCCCGCGCCCACCCACATCACATTCCCCCGACGCCCCCAGAAGTCCGGGAACTCGCGGTGCCAAAGCTCCTCACCTACCGCGTCCAGGCACAGGATACGTTGATCGTTGGTGCCCACCAAAAGCTCCGGCCTGCCGTCGCCGGTGAGATCCGCGGCGGCGAGGCTGTTCACCCGCGCCCCGGTCTCCACCGTCCACAGCTGCTTGCCCTGCTCAAGCACGGTCACCTTGCCGTCCCGGCAGCCGTACACCACGCAGTCCACCCCGGTCTGCCCCAGCTTGCCTGCGCACAGCGCGCTGACCGGCCCCGTCTCCCAGCGCTCGTAGTCCGCGCGGGCCTCCCGGGCCGGCTCCGGTGCACCCCAGGCGCGGATGCCCTGCAGGAATAGGGCACAGCCATCCCGCGGCTCGGCGGTGATGCGGATCGCCTGTGCCTGCAGGCCGGGCGTGTCCACGCTGTACTCCGGATAGCTGGGAACCGCGTGCTCCTCGGTCTCCTCGAAGGTCTGGATAGTCTCGAAGGCCCCGTTCCGGGTCTTCGCCGCGGCGATACTCAGACTCTTGAGCCGGTAGCGGATGCCCAGCTTGGAGTTATTCGTCCACATGGTGCGCACCGCGATGCGCGAGATGTCCCGGGCCTGGGGCAGGTTGATGGTGATCTGGGCCTGCTCGTCCTCTTTCCACAGGACGATGGCGTCCCAGGAGTAGGCCAGGCGCTGGGGGTCGATCTTGTAGTCCTGCTGCCAGGTGCTGGCCGGCAGCGGCGCCGGGTTGCAGTCCACCCGGGTGCCGGCCTCCGAGGTCACCAGCCGGGCCGAGGGCGGCAGCTCGGCGGCCCACAGCCGCCTCGCCTCCGGCTCCGGCTCCGGCGTGCGGGTAGCCGGCGGCACGACCGGCGGCGACGTTGGCGCAATCCGAGCGTTGATTGAACCAGAGAAGCGCGAGAACTTTGCAGGCGCAAGTTCATGCCGGGTTTCGCAATTTTATGTTGACAAGCACTGTCATCGCATGTATCATCTGATAGATAGTCATCTGCCCGGTCCCCTTCGCACCCGCCTGTGGCCGCCAGCGACAGCTTCGGCGAGGGCCTGCCGGGCGGGCAGATTGCCGACCTGCAGTCGCGGTCGCTGACCCACGAGAAGAGACGCTCAAGTAGTGGTTTGCCTTGCTGGTCGTAGGCGCATTTCCACTCTGTGGATGTGGTGAGCATGGATAGCGCGTCTCCCCCCTCCCGCCTTGTCTGTGAACGAATGGAAGGTCGCTTGGCCGGTTGGTGTGAGCGCACTCGCGCAGCCTGGAGCTACTGCGCGAGCGTAGCCTCCCGGGCGTGCAACTCCGAGAGCTGCGTCCCCGCGCTGTTCCTTGTTGGCGTCCTCCTACTGTCGCGGCGGATGGGAGCGATCCCTCAGCCCGCGGCCAGGTTGGCGGCTGCCATTGCAGTGGTTGCTGCGGTGCTGCTATCGCTTGACCGGGCCGCGAGCCGCTGGGCCGCACTCCAACTCAGGCGACGTGCAGCCGTGGCCGCCACGCTCGTCGGCGGCGCCGCACTCGGTCTGCTCTTGGCCCGGGCGCTGGGCGGCCTAGTCGCAGTCCTTCTGGTAGCGACGGCGACACATTCGGCGCTGTCACAATTGGGCCTGCGCAGCCGCTTTTTGCCGCTGATCGCCACGCTGGTCATGTGGCTGGGCCTCGAGGCCCTGATCTGGCACCCACCGGCTGGGTGGTACGCGCTGGAGTGGGCCAATCGCGGTCTGCTGCTGCCCGCCGAGGCGCTCCTCCAGCGGCGCCTGGAGCTCGGTCCGTCGGCATCCGGCGCCTACTGCGTTGCGCTGTTCGGGCTCTACGGGCTCAGCGCACACTTGGCCGCATCGCGGCGCGACCGGCGGCGGCTGGGCCGCTACCTGCTGGCTCTCTGGGTCGCGCAGTGTGCCTACGTGGCCTTGCTCCTCTCGGTCGCAGACGGCTCGCTGGGCTCCCTCGCCATGCGCGCATCACGACTGCTGAACCTCGACACGGGCCAGTTCGCGCTGTTTGGCTTGCTGTCGCTCGTAGCGGGCGCCCATTGGGCTGCCGTCGAGCTGGCCACCCTCCCCGCAGGCGCGTGTGGCCGCCCTGTCGGTGCCCGGTGGACTGCCTGGGGCCTCCTCACGCTGGCCACTCTTGCCCTGTGCGCCCCCCCTCGTGAGACCGCTGGCGCGGCCACTGTAGGCTTCCTCGTCCAGGGACAGGACTGGGACAAGGGCGTCTACCGCTCCCCGCAGGACGGTGTCTACGGCAAGGATGGCGGGGGCATGTACGGTGAACTGCCCAAGTATGTGCAGCGGATGGGTTTCTCGCCGCGGTTCGTGCCATCGCCGCTGAAGTGGCCGGACATCTCCGGCCTGAGGGTGCTTGTGCTGGTGATGCCCCTGCCACAGCGGCCGCTGGCGCGGCCGGAGTGTGAGGCCGTGTGGAAGCACGTCCGCTTGGGCGGGAGCCTTCTCGTGGTTGGCGACCACACGGGAGGCTCCGGGTTCGCTCGAGGTATGAACGAGCTGCTTGCGCCTACCGGAATGCGGCTGAACTCTGACGCAAGCTGGCCGCGGGCAGCGCACTGGTGGGGGCAGCTCGACCTGGCGCCCCACGGCGCTGCCGCCGGCGGCGGGAGGCTGGCCTCTGCCGATGGGACAGGCGTCAACGTGGGCGGCACGATCAGCACCCGGTGGCCGGCTACGCCGGTGCTCGTCGGGAAGGCAGGCTGGGCCGACGAGGGCGACCCCACCAACGCTGCCGAGGGCTGCCTGGGCAACAGCGTCAGGGAGGAGGGCGAGCGCGTGGGCGACCTGGTGCTGTGCTCTGCCACGCGCTTTGGCCTCGGCAAGGTGATGCTGTTCGGTGACTCGTCGTCGTTTCAGAATTCAGCCCTGTCCAACAGCTATGGGTTTGTCTGTGATGTGCTGTACTGGCTTTCGTCGCGCCGCGTGCACAGTGCCTGGCGTGGGAACGCACTGATTGCCATCCTTCTCGTCGCCGCAGCCTGGTGGTCCATGCGCCGCACCGCGGCGACGCCTCTCTGGGTGTGCGCGGTGGGCGTCAGCATCTGCGTGGCACAAGCGGCTTGTCTGGCGGGACGCGCACCGGTCACGCCGCCGCCGGCCCGAGGTGGGCCTCCCATCGCCCTGATAGACACCAGCCACCTCAACATGCTCTCGGGGGCGACCGTACAGGGCGACGCATACTGGGGCCTGTTGCACTGCCTGATGCGAGACGGCTTCCTGCCGCTGATGGCCCGTACCTTCGACGCCGAGGAGTTGGCGCAAGGGGCGGTGCTGGTAGTCCCGGCCCCGCTTGCTACGTTCAGTCCGGACGACGTGCGGCGCTGCCTTGACTGGGTCCGCAAGGGGGGGCGACTGGTGCTGACCGTGGGGCACGAGCAAGTTGGCGCCGCCCTGCCGCTCCTTCGCCGCCTCGGGGTCAGCGTCGACCCGACGCCGATGGGGCGGACCGAGGCCTCCTGGGGGCGCGAGGAGGTGCAGTTCTACGAGGCCTGGCCGGTGAGGGCGGACCAACCCGGCGCGCGTGTGCTCCTCTCAGACGGCGACACGCCTCTGGCGCTGGAGCGGCGCGTCGGCAAGGGGACTGCATTGGTGATCGGCGACTCATTCTTCCTGCTGGACAAGAACCTCGAGGGGCTCGACAAGTGGTACCTGGGGAACATCCACTTCCTCAGATCATGGCTGCAGAGGCCGGACGAGGGAGGCGGCAAGACGTGACGCTTGCGTGGCTTGGCGCGCTGTTGTTCGCTTCGGCCTGGGTCGTCACTACGGGCCTGATGGGCGCCCCACTCCTCTGGCTGGGGGCGGTTCTGTTCGCGGCAGGTGCTGCCTGCTACGTGGTCGGGCTCCGAGGCGCGGTCCGGCTCACATGGTCCACCCGACCGTGGGCCGCCCTGGCGACCTGTGGGTTGCTGGCGATCCTCCTGCCCTGGCCCGCCCGCGTCCCGCCCATACTGCTCGCCATGGCGATCGCATCTGCGTGGGCTGAGACGCGGACGGGCCGTCCGCGTTACGCCGGCGGACTGCTGCTGGCGACCCTCGCCTCTGCGGCGATTGCCATCGCCCTCCCCGTGACCACGCGGCTGTGGGTCCTGTCGCACAGCCTGCCGTGGATGGGGAAGCCCATGGCGCTGCTGGCGCGCTGCGCCGGCGTAGCGGCTGATGCCCACGGCGACTATCTGGTCCTTGGGGGCTTTGACACGCCGCTGCAGGTCGCGCTGTCGCCGGAGAGGTTCGGCCTCCCGTTCGTTGTCTGCCTCGTCGCTGTCGGACTGCTGCACGCGTGCGTGACCGGCCTGGCGTGGTGGCGGCTGGTGGGCGTGGTTGGGGCCGTCTCGCTGTGGAGCGCCCTGTGGATGCTGCTGGTGGCCCTCGCCGACCTTCCCCAGGCTGATGGCGGAGCGTTGGGCGCGGCGTCCAGCCCTCTGTGGGCCACTGCAGGCTATGTCCCGCCGGTCCTGCTCCTGGGGAGGCTGCAGGGAACACCCCCAGAGGGCGCCTGCACGCTCCACTGGGAGGGGCTACCCATCAGGCGGGGAGCGATCACCGCGAGTCTCGCCTTCGTCGCCGTCGCGGCCCTCACGCTCTGCGGCTCGTACCCCGATGCCGGAATAGCGAAGTCCGGACGCGTGGTCATCGATGAGGCGCACAGCCGGTGGGAGAGCACGCTCCGACCCATGGACTGCTCGTGGTTCGGCGAACTATCGACGTACAACTTCTACAACTTCGCCCAGCATATCGGTCGCTACTTCCAGATCACAGGAAATGTCGACCGGCCTCTGGACGACGCCACTCTGCGCGGCTGCGACGTGCTGGTGCTCAAGACGCCGACGGAGGCGTACACGCCCGAGGAGGTAGCGAGCGTCGCCCGCTTCGTGCGCAGCGGCGGTGGGCTCTGGCTCATAGGCGACCACACCAACGTCTTTGGGATGGGCACGTACCTGAACCAGATAGCACGCGCCTTTGGGCTGCGCTTCAACTACGATTCGGAATACGAACTGGCCACCGGGAAGCTTAGTCTGTGGCGGCGACCAACGTTCCTCCCCGACCCGATCACCGGCGCCGTCCCGGAGTTCCTCTGGGCAACCTCGTGCACTCTTGGTGGCTCCCCGCTGGTGCGCCAGGTCATGGTTGGCAATGGCCTCAAGTCCATCCCCCACGACTACTCACAGCCCACGTTCTTCCCGTCAGACGATGCGCTCAGGCTCTCGCAGCGTGAAACATTTGGGCCCTTCTTGCAGTGCGGGGCGTCGCTGTACGGCAAGGGGCGCGTGGTCGCCATCGCCGACAGCACAATGTTCTCGAACTTCTTCGTGTACATCGCGGGGAGGCCTGAGCTGATCCTCGGCACGGTGAACTGGCTCAACCACAGCAACGCTGGGTGGCCAGTCTCGCGCCTGGCAGGCATCGTGGGTCTGGTGACGCTGGGGCTACTGCTGTGGCCCCTGCGGGGCCCGCGACGGGCGACGCTACTCGCCGTGGCGGTTGCGGCAGGCTGTCTGGGGTACGGGGTCGCGGGACGGGTGAGCACGTACACCGCGCTTGAGCGCCGTCCACTGCCCGAGCCAAGGGTGCAGCCGCTGCCCACCGTTGCCTTCGAGATGCAGTACAGCTCGATCGCGCTCCCCCTTCGCCACTTGGTGACGCAAGAGGAGATCTGGCGCGACTACCTGACATTCCTGGTCTGGAGCCAGCGAGTAGGCCTCGTTCCAAGCCATCACAGCACCATAGCATCCGCGTGCCGTACAGGGCGGTCGCTGGTCATGATCAACCCGCAGCGCAAGCTCTCCGAGCAGGACGCCCAGGTGCTGAGGGAGTACGTCGAGCGCGGGGGCGTTCTCCTGCTCATGGTCGGCCGGGGACCCGCCGGGGCCGCCCAACGCCAGGCCGCACCTGCAGAGGGGGTCGAGGTGGAGGCCGTCGCCAACGACATCCTGCGGCCATGGGCAATGGAGGTCAGGATGGGGCCCGGTGTCACCCAACAGGATCTGCGCGACACCAACGGCAGGCGGATCTGCGCCACCTGCTGTGCAGGGACGGTCTCCGGCGGCGAAGCGCTGGCGCTGTTGCCGGGTGGGGAGGCGGTGGTTGCTGAGCGGCGCGCTGGGCGCGGCAAGGTGATCGTCTTGACGGATGCTCGGCTCCTCGCGGGGCCGAGCATGGGATCCACCAACGCACAGCCGTCGCCGGCCCAACTCGAGGTCTATGACCTCGCGTTCCGGATTCTGAGGTCTCTGCCGGGAGCGCAGCCCGCGGGCAGCAGCGGCGGCTCGCAGCAGGCCCTCAGGCCGGCGAGCGCAGATACCACGACAGACGATGGGAGGGATGCCCTGGCTGCTGGGCCGCCTGCAGGCGGCGACGGAGCGGCCGGCGTACGATGAGACCCGAGACCACAGTCGCACTCGCACATGACATCCACGGCGTACTGCGAACGGAGGGGTAGAGATGCGTATCGCTGCAGGCCTCGGCACGATCATCCTGTCGCTGATGGGCCTCGTGCCCGGCCCGCCCAGTGCTGTGACCACTAGAGGCATCGAGGCAGAGAGACTGTCGCCGCTGTTCGCCAGGACCCTTGCCGACTCGCTGGAGAGCATGGAGGGTAAGCCGATACCCCCCCCACAGCCAGCCGCCCCGGAACGCAAGGACGTTGTGATCGCTCAGGAGACCATGGGGGCGCCCACGTGTGCTGCCACCTGTGGTGAAACCTGCGCTGAAACCTGTCAGGGCGACACGTGCGCCGCCACCTGCGGAGCTACCTGCGCGCAAACCTGTCCGGGGACGCCCACGTGCATCCCCACCTGTGCTCAAACCTGCGCTGAGACCTGTCAGGGCGAGACGTGCGCCGCCACCTGCCAAGCCACCTGCGCGCAGACCTGTCCGGGCACCCCCACCTGTGTCGCCACATGCGGCGTCACCTGCCCGGATACAACCTGCACCGAGACGTGCACCCCCTGGCTGACGTGCCCGGGAGCGCCGAACTGCCCGGAGGCGACCGTGAACGAGGTCACCTGCCACCACGAGATCACCTGCCAGTCATGGGGGTTGACCTGGTGCATGCAGACTTGCGTCCAGAACCCGTGCGGGCTCGGATCGACTTCCTCCGAGCAGGCTCCGTCACGCTCGCCAGAGGCCTCGCGAGGGCTTCTTGCCGGCCTCCGGTGCGTGCTGAGCGGCATCGTGGGATAACGCCGTCTCACCCTTCCCGCACCGCGCTGCCCTGGGACGGTCCGGCCAGACGGGGCCGTCCCACTAGGAGGCACCCAATGTATGCTCGCACCGCCGTATACGCCAGCTTCCGGCCTACGACCCCCGCCTGTGGCCTTGGCGCCGTTCTCCTGGCGCTTCTGGTCAGCCCAAGCCTCTCCCAGCCCACCACGCCAGAGCCAGAGACGCTGTCAATCGTCAGCGAGGCTCGCCCGCTCTCGGAGTTGCTGCCGCAAGTGGGCGAGGCCCTGCGAAAAGCGTTGGATTCGCCGCCACCGGAGGTGTCGCCGGCCTGCGCAACGCTGCTGCTCAGGGAGGCACCGTGGAGCGATGTGCGGCACGCGCTGGAGATCGCGCTGTGCTGCAAGTGGCAGGGCGAGACGCGTCTGGGGCAGAGCGAAGCTGACCTGCAGTGGGCCGAGAAGGCCTGCATCAGCCGACAGGGCCTCATTCTCGACCTGCTGGCGCGCTGCGCAAGCGCTGCGGAGATTGGCTCCCCGGTGGTCCCCAAGCTGCGCAAGGGCTCGGAGGGAATGGAGGCCATCGCGAGCCACCGTCCGGAGGCATTGGCGGCCCTCGGACTGTCCGAGGAGGAGGTGAACTGGGTCTGTGACAACGCCGGTCTTGCGGTGGCGATGGTCCCGCCCGGCGGCATTCCGTGCATGCGCTTCCTTGGTCTGCTCCCGCGGGAGTTGCTGGAGATGGTTGCCTCACTCGGTCGTGTCCGACGTCAGGCGTGGGCACTGAGCGAGGAGCAACGCACGGCCGCCACCGAGGCGCTCTGCCAGGCAGCGCGGAAGGAAGACACGCTCGCATACGTCGACTTGTGGGTGACCGCCCCGTACGGGAGCGTACCCCTACCGGCATACGGCCCGGCCGGCTGTCTGTTGGTTCGGCTCGTAGGTGCCACCGGCTTTGAGACATTCAGCGTGTTCCCGCTCCTGGTCGAGGAGCGCGCCGGGGCGTACCAGTCGCCGCCACCCGACTGGCAGGCGGGCACGCCGCCCTCCTGGGAGGCGCCGCCGCCGCAGGATGCGGAGCTGGACAAGCCGGTGCCCCGGCACGACGGCCTGGACACCGTCGCCAGTTGGCCGCTGGCGCTGAAGCTCCTGCACGAGAAGCTGGGGCTGAACGTGGTCTCAGACGCCTTCGCCGAGGAGCCCGTCGCGCCTCTACCTCTGAGGAAGCTGCAGTGGCAGAGCCTGCGGGCGCTCCTGGACAGCCTCGGCACCCGCTTCGGGTACCGCTGGACCAAGACCGGGGCGATCTACGGGTTCCAAAGCGCGTTCTGGTTCGAGGCGCGCAGCTTCCTCCTGGCACCGGGTGTCGTGGAGGGTCTCACACACCCGATGACAGAGGAGGGCAGCGTCTCCTGGCCGTATCTGCTGAGCTTGGCGTCATTCCGAAGCACTCAGCGCGACCAGCTTGACCGCGCGCTGTGGCCGATCTTCGAGCCCAACGCGCCCTGGACCCCCGTCCTGTATTTGCTCAAGTCGCTCACGTCCGAGCAGGTCTCGATCGCGCGGGGCAACGACGGCCTGCCCTGCGAGGGGTTGAGCGAGGAGCAGCTCAAGTGGCTGCAGACGGCACTTGAGGCCCGAGCCGTGCAGAAGCCGCCATCGCCGGACAAGGGTACGCTCGTAGTTCGGGTGGAGAAGGGCCAGGTCGCCGTGTACATGACCTTCCCCGACCTCGGCCCGGTCTGCCTGGACAGGTACCGCTACCTGCGACCGGAGAAGAAGGAACAGACCAAGGAGTGAGCCATGCCGGCCGGGGCAGCCGCTGGTGTTTCGGCTGCCCGGGGCAAGGACACTGGTGCCCCTTGCGGAGGTGGTCGATATGCGTCGTGGGTTCACGCTGATAGAGCTGCTGGTGGTCATCGCCATCATCGCCGTACTGGCCGCGATCCTCTTCCCCGTCTTCTCGGCGGCAAGAGAGAAGGCCCGGCAGGCCACCTGCCTGTCGAACATGAGGCAACTGGTGACCGCTTGGGACATGTACAGCCAGGACAACGACGAGATGTTCGTCTACGTGATCTTCGCCGCGGGCACCTACACGTACCCCAACGGGACAACGGGCGGCCGCTACACCTGGGGACACATGCTGTACCCATACGTGCGCAACAAGGGCGTGTACACCTGCCCCAGCAACAAGCGCAAGTGGGACGGGGGCATGGACCCCTTCGGCGGCATCTCCATCAACCCCCGCGCGACCTACCAGGCGCTCTCAGCAGGCGTGTGGCCGGGCTGGATGTCCAGCCTGGAGGACCCGACGCGCTGCGTGGTGTTCACGGACACGGGCACGGGCAGTATCGACGGAGATGATGACTGGTACCTGGTCTGGTGGCGCAAGGAGGCCTGGGACGGGCACTTCGCCACCGTAGCCCCGCGCCATCGGGGCATGTGCAACGTCGCCTTCGCCGACGGCCACGCCAAGGCGATGCAACCGGACAAGATCACAGGAGACCAGCCCTACACCCTCAACGGCCACCCACTATGGATGGGGTGGGGCGACTGAGAACGGAACCGGCGGCGAAGGGCAGACGGCAAACGACGGAACGGCGCGGGGCTCTGCCCCTGCACCATTGGGTCAAGGGGACAACGCACAGGTTGTCCC
>CAYRFY010000212.1:0-9714 GCA_964423635.1 uncultured Armatimonadia bacterium
TGCGCAGGCCCCAGCGGATTGACTTCGCCGGACAGCCCTGCACGCAGTCGCCGCAGAGGATGCAGTCTCCGGTGCCCGGGCGGGTGTATTGGATACACTCGCGTGGGTACTTGTCGCAGCAGACGCAGGTGTCCAGGTCGCGGCGGAGGCCGAAGAGGCTGAACTTGTTAGACAGGGACAGAATCGCTCCCAGAGGGCACAGGTAGCGGCACCAAAACCGGGAGATGAGCAGGCCACCTAAGAGCGCCACCATCAGCAGCGCGAAGCGGATGGCATAGGCCCCGCCGCCCATGGCCCAGGCCAGCTTGTATGCCTCGAGGTTGAATATCGAGCCCGTGCGCACCACGTACTCCCACGAGCGGTGCTCGGGCTGGTAGTTGTAGATGAACACGGCGGCGACTACAAGGGCGAGCATGGGCCATTTGAGCCACTTGAGCACCGCATCCGCTCTGGCCCAGCGGTCCTTGAACCGTCGGCCCGGCTTGGGTACGCGTCCGAGGACGTCCTCCAAGAGCCCCATGGGACAGGCCCAGCCGCAGAAGCCGCGGCCGAAGAGCAGCGCGCTCAGGCCCAGTAGGATCGCCGTGGGGATGAACAGGTACCTGCCCGGACAGTCGGTGGACGGGCAGCTCGGGCAGGAGACAAAGGGCACCCCGAAGGGGCACCTCAGCCAGCCGATGGCCAGCCATTCGCCGGTGATGACGAAGGCCGCCAGTTGCGAGATTCGGCGCCAGATGGTGATGGGCTGCATGCTACCGTCCTCCCTTCGCGAGAGCCCGGGCCGCCAGCCCGGCGGCCTTGTGCCGCGGGTATTTGTCAACCACGTTTTGCAGGTGCCGCCTCGCGGCCTCTTCGCGGCCGGACTTGCGACACACAAGCCCCGCCTTGTACTCGGCCATCGGCCTGATCTGCTTGTTCTTCTCCTGCGAGGGGTCGGTGACTGTCATGACCTTCCAGTATTCCAGGAGGCACGAGTCGCCCTCGAGCAGATCGACGTTGAACATCTCCTCAGCCAGTCGGAAACGCTTGCCGAAGGAGGACTTTGGGGGCTTCTTGAGTTCGGCGATGGCCGCATCCGTTGACAGCTTTCCTACGAACGGCAGGTCACGGCGCGCCTCGGGCGGTAGCTTCGCCTGTGCCTCCGCGGTCATCTTCACCCAGCGGGTGGCCCCGGGATAGCAACGCTTGAGCATTGTCCACTGACTGTACGCCGCCTGTGGCTTGTCCAGGGCAACGCAGCATACGCCCATGCGGTAGCGGGCCATGGCCGCCAGCTCTGCGGGCTTGCCGTAGATCCCGGAGATGATCTTGCCCATCTCCTTGAAGCAGTGCAGGGGGAGGTGGTGCTCCCACAGCGCCATGCCGTAGGACATGCCTCGCTGGGCGTGGGTTTGGTAGGCCGGCTCCCACGGCGGCATGGGAACGGCGACCTCCGATGCCGGCTCCGAGACGGCGCCGCGCACGATGTTGAGCGCCTTCTTGGCCTCCGCGGCCCACCGGTCGTCTCCCGAGGAGAGCTCCTGCCAGTCCTTAACAGCGACGCCCGGCAGTTCCCTGAGGTATGAGGTCACGCCCAGCCAGAACCTGGCCTGGCGCATGTGGCGACTGGGGTAGTCGATGGTGAGGACCTTGAGCAGGTCCCGGGTGGCGCCGGTGTAGTGGCCCATCTCCAGGAGGTCCTTGCCCAGTTGCAGGTCTCGGGTGCCGTTCTTGTCGGGATCGCCCTCCATCACCGGTTCGTGGGTGATCTTGAATGCCTCCAGCATCCGCTTGTGCTCCGGGCTGAACTGTCCCGACCCGCCGGCGGAGGCCAGCGCCTCCCTGGCCTGGCGGACCCAATGGGTTTCGGGTAGCTTCTCCACACCCGGCACGGGCTTGCCCACATGCAGGACCCTGCTCTCCCACTCCAGCTTGCCTTTGCGGGGGAACTCATCGATCACCCGCTGCCACTGTTGGCGGGCGGCCTCGTCATTTCCCAGGGCCTGCAGGCACTTGCCGGCCCAGAATCTGGCTCGGGCCTGATAGTGATTGGGGCCGAAGGTATGGGTGACGACCATGAATCTGCGCAGGGCGGTGAGCAGGGCGCCGTCCTCGTACAGCCCCATCGCCATATGGACCTGCCAGCCGGCCTGGTCCTGGGGCTTGAAGACCGTGATCAGGGGCTTGAGCTCCCGACCGGCCGGGCTGTCCAGGGGCAGGTAGCCGTGCCGAGTGAAGACGGAGCGGCCCATGTCGCCCTGAAGATCGGCGACGTACTGTCGCGCCAGTTCCGGCTGCCGGGGGTTGCTGAGTATTCCGCAGCACTGAGGGATCGTGGCCCGGCACTGCTTCATGGAGAGCAGGTGCTTGGCCGCGATGGGAATGACCTCCACCTTCCCCGCGACTCCGGGAAAGGAGGTCATACAAAGCGGGACCACGGCGGCGTCAACCTTCCCTGCCACCACGGGATCCGCGAGTTTGCGCCCACACTGGGTGTACCCGCTGCAGTTGTTCTCCCACCTTTCCACCAGGCCGGGGTAGAAAGCCTCGGAGACCGAGGCCATCAGATGACCGGCGCACTTGCCGCGGGGGCGCATGGCCGTGGGAGCGGCGGCCACCTTGACCCCCTCGCGGCCGAGGTCGGCGATGTTCTCAATACCGGCCGGATTGCCCCGGGGGGTGATGATCACGTACGGGTCCATGGCGAAGAAGACCGGCCCCTGGCCCAACTTGCCCGCCTGCCGGAGGGCCTCCCAGCCGGGTCCCGCCCGACCCACGATCACGTCTGGTGGCGTCGGCGTTTCCATGGCGTGTTCCAGCAGGTACTGCACCGGAGCCGCTGTGTAGCGCACCCGGCAGGCATGCCTGGCCTCGAACTCACGGGAGAAGTCCGAAAGGCTCTCGTAGTTGCTGCCACAGGACCACACCGTCAGGACCTGTCGGCCCGGCCTGGTTGCCGCCACACTCAATATGGCGACCGCGACAAGTCCTGCGACGATCAGGATTGTGTCCGCGCGAGCGACCCTTCTCGGCGTCACCGGCATATCACCTCCCGGCAGGTTGTGTACCCGCCCTTGGGTCGACGACCACTGCTATTAGCGGGTAGGGGCAGGCCGTTGGTTCCCTATAAGTAGTGCTTTACTAGTTTCTTGCCATTTCTGCTGGACAGGATACCTCTGCGGTCTCGCATGAAGCGGGAGCCGGAGGCGTTCCCGCGCGGGTCCTGATGACAGGCTCGGGTGGGCAGGGGACAAGCTCACATTATGCACGAACGCACGGGAGCCATATTTCGCCATTTTCGCGTCCGGAACGGTCGAAGTGTTGCCGTTCTCCCCCCTCCTCCCGTCGCCCGCGGGTGTTTGCGGGCGTAAGGGAGAGGGGGGCCGGGGGGGTGAGGTGACGTGAATCGGCGCCTGCCCGGAACCTGCATGATATGAGGACAAGGCCTGCCCCCGGGAGGCGGCGAACCATTTGTCAGTACGGGGCCGTGGCAGCCTTAGGCGCAGCGCGGGGCCCCGCGACGCTACAATGAGAAGGTGGTGTTCGTCATGCACACCCTCGGGTGGGCTTTGCCGGCCTCAGCATTGCTCGGGTTCCTGAGCACGGTGCCGGCCACGTGTGCCCCGACACTCGTTTCCATCGACGAGCAGGCGCCGGCGGGGACGGTGGAGATCCAGGGCGTCGGCGCCGGCGCTTTCCGACCAGAGTGGTGGGAGGCCGAGACGCTCAACTGGGTCTTCGATGCCCGGTCGCCGGTGCTGGCGCCACGAGAGGGGCGGCTGCGCAACACCTACGCCCCCACCATCGTTTGCGAGGGCGACCGCTGGCGGATCTACTACGGCGCCTGGGACGGCGTGGACACCGGCAACGATCGGATCTACACCACCTGGACGGAGGACTTCATCAGCTTTGGCGACCGGCAGATGGTCATCGATCACGGGGTCTACATCCACGTGTGCAACTGCTGCGCGATTCGGACGCCGGAGGGCTTTCGCATGGTCTGCACCGCCTATCCGCACAGGGAGGGCGGCCTGAACCGGCCCGTGGCCTACTTCAGTTCGGACGGCCTCACCTGGAACGGTGGGCTGCCCCATGTAGCCGGCTACGGTGACCTCGTGGAGCTGACCGGGTACGCCAATTGGGGCAACGCGGACATCAACGGGATGAACGCGATCCTGTACGAGGACGGCAAGTACCGCCTGTATTTCGGAGACTTCCGAAACTTCGGGCAGGTGCATCGCGCGAGCAGCGCGGATCTTGCAAGCTTCTCCTACGACGGACCGGTGCTGGATGCAGCGGTGGCGGTGAACGATGTGAAGCGTTTCGAGGTCGGCGGCGAGACGTGGTACCTGATGGCCGCCCACATGAACGGGGATACCCTGTGGTATGCCCTGTCGCGGGATGGCATGAGCTTTGCGCCCCGTCATGTCCTGACCCGGTGCCGCTCCGAGGCGGACAGGTACATGGTGGCCGTGGGCTGGGTGACGGACGGGGAGCGGCTGTACGGGTTTTTGTACGGCGCCGGAGCCACGCCGCATCTGAACGAGAACCGCATCTTCGCCAAGTGGCTGCAAAAGCGGGTGGAGGTCACCCTGGAAGACGGCTCCGTTCCGGAGACGTTGGGCGCCGTGGGGCCGGATACGGTGAGACTTGCTCTGCCACAGGGCGAGGCGAAAGGGACGCTGCGGGTGTACGCGGAAGACGGCGAGACGGTGCTGGGAGAAGTGGCGGACGTAACCTGGCGCCCGGGACAAAGATGGAGGGTGGCGCCGTAGCGGCCGCCCCGATGTGCGCAGACCACAAGGAGGAGACGACAGCAGTGATCGACGATAGCCATCCCCTGGCCGCCCTGGCCAATCTGCTGGGTGAGAAGAAGCTGGGCACCGTCATCGCACTGGAAGAGCTTGGCTTCGGCTCGCCCGGCGCCCCGGAAGCTCTGGGGTTTCGACCGTACGCCGCGCCGGCGCCCGGGATGAAGCGCGAATGGTGCCAGGAGGCCGAACTCGGGCGGCCGGGCTCCTGTGTCATGCACCTGTGCCGGGATGCGGCGGGCACGTGGCACGCGCGGCTCAGGCGAGACTGGCATGGGAACGCCCTTCCCCGTGACGCCGTGCATCGCCACACGGGCGAGTGTCTCCGCACGCTCAAGCGCCTGGCGACCGTTCTGTCCGTCTCCGTGGCCTACCAGGCACTGTACGATCTGGAAGGGGGGCAGGTGCTGTTCGACGGCGAGGCGGTGCTGTGCTTCCGGTTCGGCGAAGGCCCGGAGGATGAGAGCGTCCGCGTGGCCCGGGTGTTCCTGGAGGACGACTACTTCCGACTTGCCTGGTACTCCGAGCACGTGCAAGTCACTCTGTCGAAGGCGTTGCGGAAGGGAAAGCTGGAGCGAGTGAAGTGGGTGCCGCGGCGGCGGCAAGGTGAACTGAAGGACTGGATGACCGTCTCGACTCGGATAGGGGAGAGGGCGCTGAAGGTGGTCCCGTGGGTGCGTGATTTAGAGGTGCTTCCCAGGTGGCGGCGCGGGCGGTAATCGGCAAGTGTTGCAGCTCCGTGGGTAGGAGGCACAAGCGTCTGGGGCGAAACGGATAGGTGGAAGTGTCGAACACACCGCTGGGGCCGAGCACCGAGGCGGGGTGAGCCGCGCCGCCGGCCCCACCGCAGTAGGCGGATGCCCTGAGCCCTACGACCGCACTGGAGTGAGCCCGGTGTATTGCAGCCTGCGTCGTCTGGACCGCACGTGGCTCTTGACCATTCTCGGCGTCGTGGCTCTGGCCGCTGGGGTGTACGCCACCCCCTCGGGCAGAGTGGGGTACGGTGTGGCCTACTTCGACAACGCCCCGCCCGCCACTCCTGTGCCCGACGGCTTCGCCGCCACCGATTGGGAGTGGCGCCCGCTTTACGCCGGCAATCCTCCCACCCTCACCATGCCCCACCACCCCTCGTTGGTGGGACGCTACCACTACTGGCAAAGCGCCTCGACCTGGAAGAGCCACATCAGCTCCTCCTCTCCGTGGAACGACGGATCTCTGTTTGTCCTCGGGTCCGGCCCCTCGGCCATCTGGCGCCGGTACGCCACCACGCTGTACTACCAGGTGAACGGCACGCCCGTTCCGAACCCGCAGTTGCTGAGCGGCTCGTACGCCAGCGCCGACTACTACTACAGCCGCTACGCGTGGGCGGGGACGATGAACGCCGGCGAACTGCCGGCGAACTGGTACCTGGACCCGCTCCGGCGCTGGGTGGTGCTGTCCGCCGCGGCCCAGATGGACGGATTCGACGGGTGGAGCCTGTTCGATGACCTCGGAGGGCTGTACTACTTCGAGAAGGACGAAGGCGGCGAGGAGCGCACCCGGAGCTGCGGAGCACGGATGGGGGCCGGGGGGGCGGCTCTGTTCGGCGCACTGCTGGCGTGTGAGTACCTGCTGAAGATCGCCTACGACCACCAGGTGCTGTGGCTGGAGGAGCAGGCCCGGCTCTACCGGGCCTCACGCACGCCTACCCGCGACGACTACTACAGCGTGGACGACCCCTCTTTGGGCCGCCGCATCATCGCCCGGCGTGCGGTGCCCAACTACACCGTGCCCGCCGGCTGCGCGGCCTCTGTCGCCCCCACCCGCAACAGCGTGGGGAGTGTGGGGCTGCGCACCGATGCGATGACGGTCACCTCCGGGACGACGGACACGCGCAACAAGACGGTGACTTTCAACGCCCCGTTCACCACGGCGGCCGTCCCCTTCCAGTTCAGTATTGAGCCCACCTGCACGGCCGGCACGGCGCCCGGCTCGCGGTTCAGCGGACGCTTCTATCTGCGGCTGCACGAGGCCGGGGCGGGCTCTGCCGACGGCTGGCAGCGCATCGATGTGGCCGGGGTCAAGGACGGGAGCTGGGTCTCCCCGTGGGCGTTCCTGGCCCAGCGCGACGCTTCCGCGGGCTGGTCCAGCACCTCGGAGCAGGATGTGGCGGTTCCGACGACCTTCGCCACGCAGGGCACGAAGGGGCTTGGGTTGTCGTGGGCGGGCCAGGTGATCCTGCGGGCGCTGGACCTGGGCGTCAGTCACTTCGACAAGATGCAGGCAGGCATCGAGGTGGCGGCGACGGGGGCGGCCGACGACGAGACCACGCAGGTGCAGGCTCTCCTGTCGCTGCAGCCGGCCTTCACGCGCAATGTCGCCGAGGCCGGGCAGTGGCGGTCGGTGGCGGCGGGGCAGAGCGTGTCGTTTTCTGCCGAGGAGAGCCTGTGGCCGGAGAACGCCACCTCCGTCACCTGCACCTGGGACTTCGGAGACGGCACCACGGCGTCGGGCCCCACAGCCACTCACAGCTTCGCCACCAGCGGTGTGTATGACGTCTTGCTCACCGTGGATCCCACGGTACCCGACGCGGCGCCCAATGCCGGCTTGTTCAATGACGCCCAGGGCGGGGTGTCCTACGACATTCGACGCATCGCCGTGGGCCAGACCTCGCCCCCGGGCGGTTCGACCGATCCGGGCGCGGTGAACTTCGCCGGGCTACGTCTGACGGCCAAGCCCACGCAGCTTGTGGCGCAGTTTGCCACCGATGTGCCCGCCAGGGGCAAGCTCTACTGGACCATACTGCCCCCCGGCTTCGTGGGCCCTCCGGGGCCGGGGCAGTACGGCGACGTGACGGATGCCGGTGGCACCACAACACACAGCCTGACGTACTCCGGAGCCCAGTCCGGGACGCCCTACTATGTGACACTATCGGCCATTCGCGCCGTGGACGGCGCCCAGGTCTCCGCCCGCTATGATCTGGCCGAGGCATGGCCCATCGTCACCCCCCTGGCGGGCACCGCAGACGTGATCCTCGATGGCGCCACGCCGCCGGTTCGCTGCTCGGCGCCGACCGTCGAGGCCACGCCGGGCGAAGCTCGGGTTCGCTGGACCTCGAGCATCCCCACTTCCACACGCCTGCAATGGAGCGACAACGCCCTCGGGCCCCCCGGCAGCGCGGCACGAGCCGGGAACGTTGAAACCTCGGACCCCGTGACCTCCCACGATGTCACGGTCACCGGCCTGAATCTGGGGACGACGTATTACTTCCACCTGTCGGGCTGCGCGCCGGGCGCTCCGGGGTCAACCTATCTGCGGAACGCAGGCCCTCAGCAGTCCTACCACGGTCCGACGACCTGGCCGATCGCCATCCCGTCCCGGTACGAATCCGGCAGCCGTTCCGGCGACTGGCCCTGTCTGGAGTACCTCACGGCGGTCTCCGGTGGCGACGGCAAGCTGTCGGTGCGGGTGGCCTTGAGCGCGGCGGCTCAGACCCGATTGCTGCACCGCCCCTATGGCGCGGCGGAGTGGCTCACCACCGACTGGGGAGCCTCGAGAAGCGACCCGACATGGACGCTGCCGCTGGCTGTGGGCGCGTATGAGCTGGCGGTGGAGATCCGGCGCGAAGACGGAGGTGTGAGCGCCTCGGCGATCTACAGCGTGGTGCACCAATTGCCTACGGAGGCCGCGGTTACCTGCAGCCTCGAGGCCCGGTCGGTGACGGTTTCCGACGGCGCGAGGCTCACCTTTCGCCGTCCCTTCTCGGCTCCGCCGATCGTGTTGGTCTCCGCCGCGAGGTCCGGGGCGCCGCTGGCCGCCTGTGCCGTGGACGTTGGAGGCAAGGGTTGCCGCCTGAGCGTGCTGGACGCTGCGGGAGGCCGCGTGAAGCAGGCGAAGGTGCAGTACCTCGCGGTTCTCCCCGGCGACCCGGCCGGCAAGGTGCAGGGGGCCTGCGCGCAGCTCCAAAGCGGCGCCAACGTCCGGTTCGCCGCGCCCTTCCAGGTGCCGCCGGTGGTGGTCTGCAATGCTCAGAAGGGCGGCAAGGCGCTGTTGGCGGCCGCGGTCAACAACCGCACCGATGGCTTCACTCTGAAGGTCTGCGACCTGTCGGGCAAGGCCGTCAATGGAGCGTGGGTGCAGTGGCTTGCGGTACCGGACGCGCTCACGGTGACGCTGCCCGATGGCAAGACGGCCGGCCTGCGCGGGGGGATCCAGCAAGTGGCGGACGGGGTGACGTTGCCGGTGGGCGTGCGCTCGCCCACCCGGGGGGCGGCGGTGATGTCGTCCCAGCAGAGCGCGACGCCGCTCTTGTGCGCCCCGACCGCGGTGACCAGCAACAGTCTGACCGTGGGGCTGCGTCGCCACGACGGCCGTCCGGCAAGTGGGGCGTGGCTACAGTGGCTGGTGGCGAGCATGTGAGAATGGGTGTCGGGAGCGCAGGGCTGTCGGGCTATCCGGGTCGCGGATCCACGTCCGGAGGCGGTCCCGCTTGGCTACGTGGTCCGGCTGGGGGCGCGTCCGGCCTCCCCCCGCATGCATGTGTTTGGCGTGGTCTGGGTGCCGCCCGCCAGCCGTCGTGCCTCGGGCCGTCTGGCCCGAGGGGCCATTGGCGCCGCGCCCATGAGGGCGCTGGGGCGCGGCCACGCCACCTATTCACGCGAGACGCCTCTGCCGCCCACTCTGCAGCCCTCTGCGGTACAGTCTGCGGCACAAGAGCACTTGACGTAGCACATGGCGTGAGCTATAGTAGCTATGTTGGTGAGCGAGACGTCGTGTGCCTCGCTTGCTTTGCCAAGCCACTCCCTCGGGAGTGGCTTTTTTCGTTCTGCCACAAGTCACTGGATGAAGGTGAGACCAGCGTTCTCGTAGCCCGGGGTATTCCAGTGCTGCGCCAGGAAGGGTGCGACCTTGCCGAACCAACCAAGACTATCTCTTGTCTGGCGAA
>CAYRFY010000212.1:9724-11595 GCA_964423635.1 uncultured Armatimonadia bacterium
GCGCCCCTCTCTGAGGGCGTAGAGTACCTCCCCCTTTACCTCGTACTCTTGTCTGGCGAACGAACTCACGTTCCGGAGGAAGCTCCTCTTCATCGCCGAGAACCACTCTTCCACCATCGGCAGGTGAGACTCTGCTATGCCAACGGCTGCGAGAACGAAGAAGGGGTACGGCGGCATGGGGCTGCCTGCCCCGGGCACAGCCCTCGTCTCGTAGCCGGAGCAGAATGTGGCGTAGTCTTTGTAGGGGGAGCCGCTCTCATCCAGATAGACCATGAACATGCCCGCACCTCGAGCATATACTGCGCATTGCGGGATTCTGTTCGCTATTTCGCCGGCGGCACCTTCTTCGGTACTCTCGCGGAGTGGGGCGTGCTCGCTCGGGCGACAGCGGTCGTCGCTGCCGTGCGGGACGAAGGGCGTCTCGGGCCACGCCACGTGCCCGCAGTCTAGCCGAGCGGAGGCGTCACGGCCCATTGGAGGAAGCCGGCCTACTCCGAGTAGAACCCCCACCGGCCGCTATGCCACGTCAGCACGCCACCGTGGTCCTCTTCTGGGTGCTTGCCGTCGAGACGGTAGGCCAGAGTGCAGGCGAAGTGGATGCCGCGGGGGTCGAAGTCCCGCAGCAGCTCGATAGACAGTGCGTAGTCGGTGCCGGCCTTGCTCCGGCAATAGCGCCAGGGCTTGACGGCGACGGGCGACAGCGCCGGGATCTGAGGGAGATAGCCGGGGACGAGGTGCTCAAGCTTCTGGGGATAGGCGCCGTTGTCGGAGCGATAGGCATTCAGGGCCGCAGGGAGCGGCTCGGCCAGTTGGCGGATGAGGTCCAACTGCTGCTGTCGCGCCGGCCAGATCGGGCCGTAGCCCCACGCCTTCATGCTGATGGGTATGCAGGCCACCGCCGCTCCCACCACGAGCCAGATGGCCAGCGCCTTCAGAATGTCGGCGTCGCTAGAGCGTTCCCGTGCCACGGGTGCCGTCTTCCCCTTCTCCGCAGACCGGTGGCGGGCCCGGCAGCCACCCTACTTGCCGTCCTCTTCCGCCACGACCTTCACCCCATCCAGGTACAGGCTTCCTTTGAAGGCCCTGCTGCTGCCGGTGCCGATGGCGTACTTGACCCCGATGCAGCGGATGCTGGACGGGTCGAAGCCCGGCGCCATCCAACCGCCACCGGCCGGGGCCCTGGGATTTGCGGAGACGGGCAGGGTCAGCTTCATCCAGCCGCTCTTGGCGTTGTGCCACGAGCTGTACAGCCCCCGCCAGTCCTCGGCGTCCTTGACGAAGAGCTGCAGGCCGTTGGGGCGCTTGTGGTCTCCCACGGCATCCTTAGGCACGTAGACCCAGGCGGTGAGTACGGTATTGCACATGTCCAGCAGGCCCGCGGGGGTGTCTTCCAGGTCCACGTACCACTCGCCACCGATGCGGTCGGGGTCCTTGCCGGAGCAGTCGAAGTCCAGGCGCAGCGACCACTTGGCCTCTTTGGCTCTGCTATTGTCGGGCCCGAAGTTCATCAGCCCGTTGGTGCCCTCCCAGTTTTGGATCCGCATGGCCCCTGCGTAGTGCTTGTACTGCGGAGGCTCGAAGCCGAGGAGGAAGAGGGGTGACTGGGCCACTGCGTGGCCGCAGAGAGCCGCGACGGCTGCGACGATCCAGGCGAGCTTCTTGTGGTGGGGCATCCTGTGGACCTCAGAGCGGTATGGTGGGAGAAGCTCTTCGCCGGCGCCGGCCGTGGTCCCTCCCGCACGCGGGAGGACGGCGGGAAGCGGGCGGCGATCCCGGCGGATGGCTGGGATCCGGGCGGGTATCGCCGGGCCCAGAGCTCAGATTATGCATGAACGCACTGGTGGCACATTTCGCCATTCGCACGTCCGGAA
>CAYRFY010000213.1:0-11584 GCA_964423635.1 uncultured Armatimonadia bacterium
GCACCGGCGATGGACGGCGGCGGCGCACAGGTCGCCGCCCTACAACGGCGAACGGTGCCGCTCTGTAGGGCGCGGGCCTGTACCGCGCCGAGAAGGTCATCCGGCACCGGCGATGGACGGCGGCGGCGCACAGGTCGCCGCCCTACAACGGCGAACGGTGCCGCTCTGTAGGGCGCGGGCCTGTACCGCGCCGAGAAGGTCATCCGGCACCGGCGATGGACGGCGGCGGCGCACAGGTCGCCGCCCTACAACGGCGAACGGCCGCCGGCGACTATCGACTACCTCAGCCGGTACTTCAGCCACGCGTAGATGCTGTCGGCGATCTGGCGATAGCCGGTGGCAGCGGGGTGCACACCGTTGGACTGGCGGGCAACCTGCTCCTCATTGCGGGCATTGAAGGGCTCGGCCGCCGTGGGATAGTTGTGCTCGCAATCCAGGTTCACCACAGCCGGGACCAGGAAGATGTTCTCGGCCTCGCGGCCCCCCCACTTCTCGATCTGACGCTCCACCACACGGTGCTGATTGCGCCGGTACTGCCAGCGGGTCTGACCGCACTTGTAGTTGGAGCCGAAGGCGTCCTGGCTGGCGGCGGGCGGCACGAGCAGCAGGATGCCGATCTGCGTGTCCGGGCCCACCCTGCGGAACTCGGCAAGCAGCGTGTCGGCATAGCCCATCATGCGGTCGATGGTGGCCTCGAGCACGTCCTCCGTCGCCCCGAAGGTGTCGTTGCAGCCCAGCAACACGGTGATGAAGTCCGGCGCCCGCCCGCCGTTGTTCTCATCGCAATAGGCCTGGAAGTCCAGCACCGGCTTGCCATCCACCAAACGGAGGAACCGGCTTCGGTCTCCACGGTTGTCTGTCTCGGCCCACTTCGTGCAGAACGTCTCCCAGCGCCAGCCGCCATAGCCCTCATGCCCCACCTCAGGCGGGTAGCTGCCACCGGGGCGGTTGGTGCCGACCATGGTGAGCTTCGCGTTCCCCTCGGCCGAGAACAGATTCCACAGCTCTCCGGGATAGACGGAAGCGTTGGTGAGGCTGTCGCCCACACACAGGAGCGCGAGCTCCTTGCCGACCCCGGCGTCCGCCGGGACTACGTGAACGATCGAGGAGGCGGTGGCCAGCACATTGTTCAGCCCATCGAGGACCTTGATGCTCAGGCCGATGTCGCCCACGTCCTCGGCGACCGGCGTGTAGCGCCAGCGGTCCTGGTCCTGGCGGCCGCGGAGGCAGTCCACATCGAAGATGAAGTTGCGCAGGTTCGGCGTCAGCACGATGTTGTCGAAGTAGAGGCACATCTCGTGGCCGACGACGGCGTAGATCTCCCCGGGCAGTACGAGGCGCAGGGCGTCGGGAGCGGCGGGTGCCACGGGCGGCTCCTGGGGGGCAGGGGTATCACACAAAGCGGCGGAGACGAGAAGGACGGCGCAGGCCAAGACGACAGGAAGACGCCACATGGAGGGCCTCCTGGACGAGAATAGGGGACGGACGCGGACGATTTCCCCCTGCCAGGTACAGAGGCCTCCCTCGGCACCCACCCTCGTGCGGAGGCTATCGGCGGGGGCGCCGGCTTCGGCCCGGCGCCCCAATCGCCCCGCCGTGGAGGTATGACGGTAAGGCGCCGCCGTTCGCCGGGGGATAGAGAGAGGAAGGTGGCGCCCGAACGCTGCGGGAGGTTCCTCGAACGGGGCAGCGAAATCCGCAGTCAGACGCTCCTGAAGGTATCTGTCGAATTCCGGAGGGACGATCGAATGAGATCGCGCGGTGACGTCGGCCTGGACTTTCCGCTGCTGGCTCGGTACTCGCAGCCCCCCGCCCTCTTCGCTCCCGGCGACATCCGGTTTTGGCAGGACCCCCGTCTACAACCGCAGCTTCTGGCCACGCATCTGGACCCCAGCGTCGATCTGGCCAGCCGCAGGCCCCAGACCATTGCCGCGACTGTGGGCTGGATCGTGGAACGGCTCGATTTGCGCGAGGGCTCGCGCGTACTGGACCTGGGCTGCGGGCCGGGGCTATATTGCACGGAGCTGGCCCGCAGGGGGCTGCGCGTCACCGGCGTGGACTTCTCGCAGTCCTCCATCCAGTACGCACGGGAGCAGGCCGAGGCGGCAGGTCTGCGGATCGACTACCTCCTCGGCGACTATGTGGAGGAAGAGTGGGGCGACGGCTACGACGCCGTGGTCCTGATCTACGGCGACCTGTGTACGCTGACCGATTCGCAAAGAGACAGGCTCCTGGCGCGGGTGCGCGGGGCTCTGGCGCCCGCAGGACGCTTCGTCTTCGATGTCAGCACGCCGCGCCTGCGGGCCACCGCGGGCGTCAAGGACGGGTGGGAGGCGTACGACGCGGCAGGCTTCTGGCGCGATGGCCCGCACCTGGTGCTCAGAAGCGCTTTCGGCTACCCGGAGCACAGTGTGACGCTGGAGCAGTACGTGGTCATCGAGGACGGCGGTGAGATGTGTCTGTACCGGATCTGGAGCCACGACTATGACGAGGCCGGCCTGCGGGAGATGCTGAGTAGGGCCGGGTTCGAGGCGGAGGGGATGTACGGCGATCTGATGGGGGCTCCGGTGCCCGGCGAGCCGCTGTGGCTGGGGGTGGTGGCGCGGCCGGTGGAGTAGGGCGCAGTGCCGTAGTATGCGGGGTCCAGGGGACGGGTCCCCTGGCGGGTGCAGGGCGGAGCCCTGCGACGTCGGCCGCTGGTCGTGCTCCGGATTGCCGGTGATGTCAGTAGCGAGAAGCCCGTACCGGAGGTGCCCCATGCCAGCCTTGCTCGCAATGCTGTTGGGCATACCGTCCGACGCGACAGCCCAGGAGATCACCCAGGTTGCGCAGTGGACCCTGCTGCAACTGGACCTCACCAGCAGCCGTGACTACGCAAACCCGCTTTGGGACGTCACCGTGCAGGCCACATTCATCTCGCCGTCGGGGCGACAGAGCATCATCGAGGGCTTCTGGGACGGCGGGCGACAGTGGCGGGTGCGGTTCTCCCCGGACGAAGTCGGCACATGGGCCTGGGAAACGTCGGAGGTACCGGGCGATGCGGGCATCAGCCGGCAGAGCGGCCGGTTCCACTGTGTCCCGTACGAGGGCGAAAGCCCGCTGTACCTTCACGGCGCCCTGTTCGTATCGGAGGACGGAACACACCTGCGGAACGCGGACGGCACGCCCTTCCTGTGGCTGGCCGACACGGCCTGGAACGGTGTCCTGCGGGCCGAGGAGGCCGACTGGAGCAGGTACCTGGCGACCCGGCGCGGGCAGGGCTTCACGGCGGTCCAGTTCGTCAGTACCCAGTGGCGCGGGCTGGTGGCGGACGGTGTGGGGGAGAAGGCGTATGAGGGCGGGGATAGGCCACAGGTCAACCCGGCTTTCTTCCAGCGGCTGGATGCCAAGGTGGCGGCCATCAACGAGGCGGGGCTGGTGGCGGTGCCGGTGATCCTGTGGGCCATCGGCCGCGGCGATCCCGGGCACGACCTGTCCGAGGAGGCCGCGGCGCGGCTGGCACGCTACATCGTGGCACGGTGGGGCGCGCATCAGGTGGTCTGGTTCCTGGGCGGTGACGGCAACTACCGGGGCGAGCGGGCCGAGCGCTGGCGTCGCATCGGCGGGGCCGTCTTCTCCGAACGCCACGACCGCCTCGTCACCATGCATCCCGGCGGGCAGATGTGGGTGGGTGAGGAGTTTCGCAATGAGCCGTGGTTCGACTTCCTGGGCTACCAAAGCGGCCACGGCGACTCCGAAGGCCATCTCCGCTGGCTGGTGCAGGGCCCACCGGCCTCGGATTGGCGCACGGAGCCGCGGCTCCCGGTCATCAACCTCGAGCCCAACTACGAGACCATCAGGTCCTACCACAGCAAGCGCGCCTTCACCGACCGCGAGGTGCGCCGCGCGGCGTACTGGAGCCTCTTGCTCTCGCCGACGGCGGGGGTAAGCTATGGCCACAACTCCATCTGGGTGTGGCCCGGTGAGCCCCAGGTTCCGGACGGACACAGCGGCATCGGCATCGTCGGGCCCTGGCACGAGGGCCTCGACACGCCGGGAACCCGAAGCATGGCGATCCTCGCCGGATTCTTCAGAGACCTGCCCTGGTGGACGCTGCGGCCGGCGCAGGAGATGCTCACCACTCAGCCCGGCGAGGCGGAGCCGCGCAAGTTCATCGCCGCCGCCCGCAGCGATAGTGGCGATTTGGCCGTGGTCTACGTCCCTGACGGCGGCCCGGTATCGCTCAGGACAGACCACCTCAAGCGACCGGCGGCAATGCACTGGTTCGACCCGCAGAGCGGACAGACGGAGCCGATTGGTCCGCTGCCCGAGGGGCCGGTGAGGCTGGAAGCCACCACAGGAACGGACCGGGTGCTGGTGGTGCGGGCCGATGAGTGAGCCGGCAGCGCGCTCACCCGAGGCCACGCGCAAGACCTGAACCGGACCACGCGGCCTCCCTGAGGTCTTAGCTCACCCGGATCGCCCCACGCTCTCCGCCCTCTATGCCTGCCTCACAGCCCGCATGGCGTCCTGCACGGCCGCCATCACGAGCCCTTCTCCCCCTGGAGCCATCGCCACCCGGTAGGGGTACCGCCACGCCGCTCCCATGTCCGGGTAGCTCGCCGCCTCGTAGCCGCCCTCGCCCAGGGCGGCGTCCGTCGGGATATAGCTCTCGCAGCCGTTGGTATAGGCCGTCACCATGGTGTGCGCCCAGGGCGATTCGTGGTCCAGACGGCGCTGGTACTCGGCGAACACCTCATGCGTCAGCGCCACCAGGCCCCACGTGTCACCCACCGCAAGGATCGAGGCCTCGAACCGTATGGCGCCCGGCCCGCCCGCGGTCGCCTGAGCAAGCAGGTCGCGACTGCACAGCACGTCGTCCTGCATGAACCACGAGGCCTCGTCGTCGGCACCCTCGGCTTCCACCCCGGCCGCCTGCTCCTCAGCCCTCCGCACCAGCTCCCGGCATGCCTCCACAGGCGGCAACGGATGTAGCGGAAGCCGGGTCGCGACGGTCGCCGTCCGCAGGGGAGCCGCGGGTAGCGGCTGCGCGGTGGCCACGGCGCGCAGGACGGCCTCCGCCAACTCCTCCCCGGCCGGCTTCGCGGCCTCGAACCCGCCGCGCAGTGGATGGCCGTTGATGTTGCCTCCGCAGGCCTGGGCGAACATCGCCATGGTGCCCTCGCCCAGCCTGCGCTCCACGGCGGCCACCGCATACCCGGGATAGTCGGCGCTCACAAGCGAGCTTGCGGCATGCACGATCACCGGGTGAGCGGCGTGGCTGAAGAGCACCACCGGGCTGCCCCCGTCTTCGTGCTCGACACAGAGCACATCGACCCAGGGCACCGTCACCCCCTCGGGGTTCGGCTGCATGGTCACCCCCTCCGCCGTGACGGCTCGCCGGTTGTGGCCCACCTGTACCTCCGCCCGCCCGGCCCGGAGAGCGGCCGGTCGAAGGCGCTCTCTGGCTCCGGCGGCCGTCTCGGCGGCCCGGTGGATGATACCCTCGCGCCATGCCAGGCCCTCCGGCCCATCCAGCCACCGGCGCCCCTTGAGGCTCCATGGAATCGTGAACGGGGCCGAATGGGTATGCGAGCAGGCGAGGAGAACCAGGTCGGCGCCGGTTGCGACGCGGATGGCTTCGCGCATCTCATCGGCCAGCGAAAAGTCCATGCCCACCAAGTCCAGGGACACCACGACGGCCGCCGTCTTGCCGTCGCTGAGCATCAGCATTCGCGAAAGCAGGTCGTCGTGAACGCCGGTCGCCGGGCCGAGGAACCCCAGCAAGGTTGCGCCCACCGGCGGGGTGATGCAGACCTCGGCGGCGGCGGCGAGAAGTGGTGCTGTCATAGCGGGCAATACCTCCAGCGGACGACAACGAGGAGTGAACAGGATAGACAGGATGACGGCGGATGACGGCAACGACAAGATGGTCACAACTCATGGCTTCTGGCGGGACCTCCGGGGCCGAGCCCTCGCCGTTCGCAGCTCCGCCGTTCGCAGCCCCGCCGTTCGGAGCCCCGTAGGTCGGGCTTTCCAGCCCGACTCGGCGAGCCGGAAGGCTCGCCGCCGGGCCGTGTCGCCGCCCCCGGAGCAACCTCCGCGGCGTGCTCGTCGGTCTGAGGCGGGGTTTGGCCCGGGGCGCACCGGGAACCCACGCGACGAGCCATGCCCCTGGCACCCGCCAGTTCCACCTCGAAGCGGCCCGGTCCTCCGCGGCTCGGAGGTGCGGGCAGGGCCGCGGCGCGCCACACAACTGCCGGCCGGAGCACAGGCAGGTATTGCGCTCCCCTGGGCCGAATGCTCCAGTAGCAGATCAGGTGTTGCCTCGTGGGAGGCAATGCCTTCGAAAGGCAAATCCCAGATAAGGGTGGAGTATCATGCTGGACAAAGAGCAACGCCAGGAGATCCTCAAGCGACGCGCACTCAGCGCCATGTGGGGCGGTGAGCCCGGTCTCGGAAGCTGGTACACCGACGCGGAGTTCGACGCGATCATCACCTGCGTCCGGAACTCGATGAACCCGGCCGAAGGCTTCGGGTTCATCTGCGAGGAGATCGTCGAGTTCGAGCGCAAGTTCGCCGAGTTTTCCGGCACGGAGTTTGCCGTCTCCATCACCTCCGCCGGGTCGGGGCTGGACATGGCCATGATGTGTTTGGACCTCAAGCCCGGCGACGAGGTCATCGCTCCCATCACCAACTTCCCCGGAGCACTGTACTCGATCCTGGGGCAGGGCGCCAAGCTCGTGCTGTGCGAGGCCGATCCGCACACGCTGTGTGTGGACCCCGCCGACATCGCAAAGCGCCTGACGCCCAACACGCGGGCGATCTTGGCCACGCACATGAACGGCCTTTCCGCACCGATGGACGAGCTCGAGGCGCTCTGTGAGGCCCATCCGCATCCGCAGTACGGGCCGCTGAAGATCATCTGCGATGCGGCGCGCGCCGGCGGGGCGAAGTACAAGGGGACGCGGGTTGGGAAGAGGGGTTGGATGACGGTGCACAGCTTCCACACGATGAAGATGATGACCACCCTGGGCGAGGGCGGCATGATCACCACCGATGACCCGGCCGCGGCCCAGCGGCTGCGCGGCCTGCGCCAGTGGGGGAGCGGTATCGCCGAACTCGAGGGCAGCCCGTACCCCGAGGGCGATGCGCTGGAGGCACGCTGGGGTTGGGGCTCGAACTACAAGATGACCAAGGTGCAGGCGGCGGTAGGGATCGTCCAGCTCGGCCGCCTGGATGAGATGATCGCGGCCCGCGTGGCCCTGGCCGAGGCGCGCACCGAGATGCTCTCCGGCGTACCGGAGCTGCAGTTGCCGTACACCTCCCCGGACCACAGCCCGGTGTACTATCTGTACTCGATCCTCGTCTGCCCGGAATGGGCGGGAGAGAAGCGTGACCTGCTGATGCAGATGTTGCGCGACGACTACGGGGTGACTTCAGTGGTGGCCAACCCGCCGGGGTATCTGGCCAACCCGTACCTGCGCCGCCACACCGCGGGGCAGATCCTGCCGGTCTCCGAAGACATCGGTCGGCGGCTGTTTTGCCCGGGAATACATCCGCTGATGACGGAAGAGGACAACGCCTACATCTCCGCGGCGATCATCGACGCCGTGGAGCGTATCCGCGAGATGGGCTAGTTGACGGGCGACGGATCATATGGCGAGACAAGTAGAGAGCCGCCGGGGGGACGCATCCCGGCGGCTCTTCATCCGCTTCCCTCTATTCTCCAACGCAGGCCGAGGCCCCGGCTTCCCCTCTGGCCCCCTGGCCCGCTGCCTTTCCCCTACACCAATCCCACCCCCGGCGCATAACCCCGCGAATAGGTCACCTCCAATACACAGCGCCGAAGCTGGATCGCCCCCTCGAAGCCCTCGTTCGCCACCTGCCTGTCAATCAGAAGCTCATTGTCCCCCTGCCACAGCGCCGCCGCCGGGACCTCGTAGCCAAGCATGTCGTTCCAGCACCCGTGGTCCCAGTGATTGTAGCCTCCCCCAGATGGGTCCAGGTCGATGCCGTTGATGCTCACGGCCACGTCATCGGAGCGGTTCAGCCCCATCCAGTCCAGAGTGAGCCACACCTTCGGCTCGCGCGACAGGGGGCTGGGCGGGTCCGCGAGGCGGAGCGTCAGGCTTGTCCTGTCCTGCCCCGGCTCCAGCCGGCAGCGGCTCTCCCACGGCTGCTGGAAGATCCCGGCATCCCAGGGCCAGACCGCCACCACGTACTGCTTGTCCGCCAGCGCCAATGCCTCCGGGCTGCCCAGCTCCGTCAGGGCCTGCAAAGCAAACGGCCCGTCGGCGCAGGTGAAGTTGAACAGGCTCACCCCGTCGGCGCCGTCCATGTAGTGCACCGCCGCCACCGCCCGCATGTAGGGCAAAGAAGGTGGCCCGTAGCCGTCGACCACGCCGTTCCCCGGCCTCAGGCCCGTGCCGCCGCTGCCCGGCCCCGAGAGCCAGTGCAATTGGCCCTCGATGCCGGGATACACCTTGCAGCCCGTCTTGTGTGCCCGCTCGAGGAACCATCCGGCGGGAGCGTCCGGCGTGTGGTCTCCCACGCCGCCGAGGGTGATCTGGTCAAGCAGGCCATCCGTCAGCCATCTCTCCACATCCAGCCCGCTGTCCAGGGAGGCCCGCGGGTCGTACTCCAGTCGGGCGCTGAGCGTCTTGCCGCGCGAGGCCGTGAGGTCGGCGATGCGCGTGACGAGTTCGGTCATCAGCGGTCGGCCGGCGTCCTGCGCACCCTCCCGGAACCACGGCCGGAAGCGGGTGAAATCCAGGTCGATACCGTCCACATCGTAGCTTTCCAGGACTTCGGTCACCTGTGCCAGCCGGTAGGCATGCACCTCGGGGTGGGCGTAGTCCAGTTGCCCCGAGGGCAAGAGCGCCTCTGGGTGCTGCTCAAACCACGGCGAGGACAATTCGGGGAAGTAGGGGTTTCCGTCGGGCAGGTGGAAGGTGTGGTGTGTGTCGTTCATCCGCAGGGAGAACTGGCACAGGAGGCCGCGCTCGTGGCAGCCCTCGGAGACGATGCGCAAGGGATCGGTGCCCAGGGAAGCCAGGTGCTCGAGGGTCTTGCGCATCCGCCACACGTGCATGGTGTTGATGCGTTCCATCCTGTCGCCCACGCGCGGCAGGAAGTGGGACCCGTAGTTGACGGCATGTCCGCCGAGGGCACAGAACTGGTACACGGACACAGCGGTGTCCGCGACCGGCTCCACCGTCACCCGCAGGATGTCCTCGGGAGACATGGGTGCCGGATAGCGCATGTAGCTGGACCAGCCGTCGTCATTGTAGATGAGCTGTTTGCCCACCGAGATCAACCCTTCGGTTTCCGGAGTTCCGTGGCGATGCGGTCTGAGCCGTGAGCGTGGGAGTTGGGCTTGGTGTCCCCGGGGTTGTGCCTCGTCTTTCCGCCCTCGGTGGCGCCGCATGGCGTCGTCGCCCGGCGATGGGCTTCGGCCCGTCGGGCCCTCAACGGCGGACGGCCCCCTCTCGCCGCCACGCGCCGTCCCGATCAGCCCTTCAGCGCCCCCAGCGTGATGCCCTTGGTGATCCGCTCCTGCAGGAGGATGTACACCAGGAGCGTGGGGACCATGGTGATGACAAGGCCCGCGAAGAGGATCCCAAAGTCGCTCTTGTACTGAGCCTGCATGCTGATGCTGGCCAGGCCCAGAGGCAGCGTCTTGAGCGTGTCGCTCTGGAGAAACACCAGGCCGAACAGGTACTCGTTCCACAGGCCCAGGAAGTTGAAGATGGCTACCGTCACCAGCCCGGGGCGGGCCAGGGGCATCATGACTGTCGAGTACACCCGGTACTCGCTGGCTCCGTCCATCAGCGCCGCCTCCCGCAGCTCATTGGGCAGCGTGCGGAAGAAGGCCGTAAGCACGAAGACCGTGAACGGCAGGCTGGCGGCGACGTAGATCAAGATCAGCCCCGCATGGCTGTCGTGCAACGACACGGTGAGCTGCCCCAGGCCCAGAGCCGCGGCGGTGGGGCGCAGCATCTCGGTTGCCAACTCGCTGATGTCCGTGTACTGGAAGAACAGCGGGATCAAGATGAGCTGCATGGGTATGAGCAGGCCGGCGACGAAGAGCATGTACAAGAAGCCCTGGCCGACGAACTCGAAACGCGCCAGGGCGTAGGCCGACATGCTGCCCAGGAGTAGGATTAGCGCCAGACTGATGAGGACGACCTTGATGCTATTGCCGAAGTAGCTGCCGAAGTGGCTGTCGGTCCAGGCGCGCCTGTAGTTGTCGGCCAGCGTCTCGGCCGCCTCGGCATCGGGAGCCATGATGACCTTCGGCAGGCCGAAGGGGTTCTCGTAGATCTCCTGTGTGCTCTTGGCCGAGGTGTAAAGCACCCACAGCATCGGGAACACCACCGCCACGAGATATGCCACGAGGAGAAGGTACTTGGCTCCGGCGCCGATGCCGTGCAGTGCCGCTCTCATCAGTATTCCAGCCTTTCGCGCCGCAGGAGGCGGAAGCTGATCAGCGTCGCCAGCAGGACGAGGACGAACAGCAGCACGGCCACCGCCGTGCCGTAGCCGATGTTGTACTCCTCGAACACCTTCGAGTACATCAAGGTCGCCATGGTGTGCGTCGCGCCGGTGGGCCGGCCGTTCTCCATCACCCAGATCACGTCGAAGATCTTCAGCCCGTTGATGACCAGGAAGATGATCCCCGTGGTCAGCACATCCCACATCAGCGGCATGGTGACATTCCAAAACTGCGCCCAGGAGCCGGCGCCGTCCAGGCGCGCCGCCTCATAGTACGACTGGGGGATGTTCTCCATCGCCGCCAGGAATAGGACCAGGTAGAAGCCCGTGGAGCTCCACACGATCATCGGTACCAGCGCCCACAGGAGGCGACTGCTCTCGGCGAAGGCGATCGGCTCGGTGCGACCGAGCCAGTGCTCCAGGACGTTATTGAGCAGGCCCACGTCCGTGGTGCTGTACACCAACACCCAGAGCAGGGCGACGGCAACGGAGCTGATGACATTGGGGAAGAAGTAGGCCACCCGGAAGATTCTGCCGCCGCGGATGCCCTGGTGGATGACGTAGGCGAAGAACAGGGCCAAAGTCAGGGTGATCACGCCGGGAACGAACATCAAGAAGGCGTTGTGCTTCAGGGCGGGGATAAAGTCGGAGCTGCGCTCCAGGATCTTGGAAAAGTTGCTCAGCCCCACCCAGACCGCGTCGCCCAGCCCGTCCCAGCGGGTGAGCGAGTAGCGGAAGGCATTGAGGCCGGGCAGCAAGACAAACAGCGCATAGAGCGCCACCGAGGGCCCCAGGAACACCAGCAGGAACCAGAAGTTCGCGCGTCTGTTCATGCGCAGGTCTCTTTCATCAGATGCCCGTGCCCGCCGTCGCCGCTGACGTCTCCTCCAATAGGCTCGACGGACCTCCGAGAGGACGCGCCAATCTTGCCGGCGCGGGTGAAGGGGAGTACCCCCGGGCGTCGTTGCCGTCTGGGTGGGGGCCAATCCCCCCTGTATGGTGGCGGGGCGTGGGCGAGAGGGGCCGTTCGTCGTTGCCCTCTCCAGAGCGGTTGTATCGCGAAGGAGAGGGAAAGCGGGTCCCGCCCCGCGGGACCCGCAGGGAGCGG